>NZ_MUFF01000001.1:0-203443 GCF_001996105.1 Salinivibrio sp. IB643 | reverse complement strand
CTCTGTTTGTTGTTAAAATTAGAATATCTACTCAAATTCTGCCTTTATTTAATAATTATTTAACTAAAAAGCATAATTGCGAATAGCTATTATTCCCTGTTTATCCGCATTAAAAGCACACTAAATCATAATCTTAAATCGTCGTTTTTTACATTTGTATATGCATAAAGGTTGCATACAAAAATTTGACCTTTGCGGGGTTTCCCGTTAATTTGGAAGGTCGCTGAGTCGTGTTTTCCCCTTATTTGACTCGGTTATTGTCTTTAAAAACAGCTAGTTAAATAACCAATAACCGACAAATCTCGTTAAAAAATCCCAACATAACGGGAGCATAGTCACAAGGCTAAGCCCGCTCAGAGTGGTCAGGAGGATCACGACAATAAATGCAATCACTGCGCATCACGCAGTAGCAAGGGAGAATTGCAATGTCGCTGTACAACCCAATGCTGGAAAAAGATAACTGTGGTTTTGGCCTTATTGCCCACCAAGAGGGAGAGCCAAGCCACAAACTGGTTCGTACCGCTATCGCTGCACTTGACCGCATGACCCACCGAGGTGGTATCAACTCAGACGGTAAGACAGGCGATGGTTGTGGATTGCTGCTGCAAAAGCCAGACCGCTTTTTCCGCCTTATCGCTGAGCAAAATCAATGGAAGCTTAGCCACCTTTACGCGGTCGGCATGATTTTTCTAAGCGCCGATCCAGCTAAAGCCCAACAAGCCAAACAACGCTTCGAGCAAGAAATCAACGCTGAAACCCTTTCAGTGGTGGGATGGCGAACGGTACCGACCAATCCTGACGTACTTGGAGACATCGCCAAACAGTCTCAACCGGTGATTGAGCAAGTCTTTATCAATGGTCCAGCCGGCTGGCGAGCTCGCGATCTCGAACGTCGCCTTTACATTGCACGTCGTCGCGCCGAAAAGGCCCTCACCGATGATGCAGATTTTTATGTGACCAGCTTGTCGACCCAAACCATTGTCTATAAAGGACTGTGTATGCCGGCAGATCTGCCGCGCTTTTACACTGATTTGGCCGATCTTCGCCTTGAGTCGTCGATTTGTTTGTTCCACCAGCGTTTTAGTACCAATACGCAGCCGCGCTGGCCGCTTGCCCAACCTTTCCGCTACCTCGCACACAATGGTGAAATCAACACCATTGAAGGGAATCGCCAGTGGGCGCGGACCCGTGCGTATAAGTTTAACTCGCCACTATTGCCAGATTTATACCAAGCGGCGCCATTTGTGAATGAATCCGGTTCAGACTCATCCAGCCTCGATAACATGATGGAAGTCTTTCTTGCCGGTGGTATGGACTTGTTCCGAGCCATGCGCCTGCTTGTGCCGCCTGCTTGGCAAAATCATCCAGATATGGATGATGCGCTCCGCGCATTCTATGATTTTAATTCGATGCATATGGAGCCTTGGGATGGCCCAGCCGGCATTGTGATGTCAGACGGTCGCTACGCGGCCTGTAACCTTGACCGAAACGGTCTGCGTCCAGCGCGTTATGTGATCACCAAAGATAAATTTATTACCTTGGCATCTGAAGTCGGCATCTGGGATTACGCACCGGATGAAGTTGAGGAAAAAGGGCGTGTCGGGCCAGGCGAGTTGCTGGTCATTGATACACGAGAAGGGAAAATTTGGCACTCAGGTGAAATCGATAATGAGCTCAAAAGCCGCCACCCCTATCGCGAATGGCTCGATCAACACGTCCGTCGCCTGACGCCTTTTGAAGATCTGGACCCACAAACCAGTGAAGGCAGCCGCAACCTGCAAGATGGTCAGCTCAAGACGTATCAAAAGCTGTTTGGCATGTCGAACGAAGAGATTGATCAGGTGGTCAAGGTCTTGGGTGATATCGGCCAAGAAGCGACCGGCTCCATGGGCGATGACACACCAATGGCGGTGCTTTCTTCGCGTCCGCGCTGTGTCAGTGACTATTTCCGGCAAAAATTTGCTCAGGTCACCAATCCACCTATCGATCCGTTACGGGAAAATCACGTGATGTCATTGGCGACCTGTATCGGTCGCGAGATGAACGTCTTTTGCGAGACCGATGGCCATGCCGAACGGGTTGCCTTTAAATCGCCCGTACTGCTGTTTTCGGATCTGATCCAGTTACTCGAGCTGGACGACACCTATTACCGCAATACGATTCTCGATATTAACTACAACCCGAACGAGAAAGATCTTCACCAAGCGATCCTTGACCTTTGTGATCAAGCTGAGCGCTGTGTCCGCGATGGCACCGTCTTGGTCGTGCTGTCTGATCGCAGTATTCATAAAGACACGCTCCCAATCCCAGCCGCCATGGCCGTCGGTGCAGTGCAAAAACGTTTGGTCAGCAAGAACCTGCGCTGTGATGCCAACATCATCATCGAAACCGGTAGCGCTCGTGATGCCCATCAGTTTGCGGTGTTACTCGGTTTTGGCGCCACCGCGGTTTATCCCTATTTAGCCTACGAAACGTTGGCTAATTTGGTCGATATTGGTGCGGTCAACCAACCTTATCGTGACGTCATGGTTAACTTCCGTAATGGCATCAATAAAGGTCTTTACAAAATCATGTCGAAAATGGGGATCTCGACCATTGCGTCTTACCGCTGCTCGCAACTGTTTGAAGCCGTAGGTCTGCATGACGATGTCATTGAACTTTGCTTTAAAGGCGTCGCGAGTCGGATTCAAGGGGCAAATTTTGACGATTTCCAACAAGACCTCATCAACCTTGCCCGTCGCGCGTGGATTAAACGCAAACCGCTTGAGCACGGTGGCTTGCTCAAATATGTGCATGACGGTGAGTACCATGCTTATAACCCCGATGTAGTGACCAACTTGCAAAGCGCGGTCCGCTCGGGTGAAACCATGGATTACAAAACCTACGCCAACACGGTCAATGAACGTCCGGTCGCGACCTTGCGTGACTTAATGCGCTTGAAAAAAGCACAAACGCCGCTTGCACTCGAGCGCGTAGAACCCGCGACCGAGCTGTTTAAACGCTTTGATTCAGCCGCTATGTCAATTGGCGCTTTAAGTCCAGAAGCCCATGAAGCTCTCGCCATTGCCATGAACCGTCTAGGCGGTCACTCCAACTCTGGAGAAGGCGGTGAAGATCCACGTCGCTTCAATAGCGAGCGTAATTCTCGGATCAAACAAATTGCCTCGGGACGCTTTGGCGTCACTCCGCACTACTTAACTAATGCCGACGTGCTGCAAATCAAGGTCGCGCAAGGTGCAAAACCGGGTGAAGGCGGGCAGCTGCCAGGGCATAAAGTGACCGCAGAGATCGCGAAACTGCGCTTTTCCGTGCCTGGAGTCACCCTGATTTCGCCGCCGCCTCATCATGATATTTACTCAATTGAAGATTTAGCGCAGCTGATCTTCGACTTAAAACAAGTGAATCCGCAGGCACTAGTCTCGGTTAAGCTGGTCTCGGAACCAGGTGTTGGCACCATTGCCACTGGCGTCGCGAAAGCCTATGCCGATCTGATTACCATTTCGGGTTACGATGGCGGTACCGGTGCCAGCCCGCTGACATCGGTGAAGTATGCAGGTAGCCCTTGGGAGCTCGGCCTAGCCGAAACCCAGCAAGCTTTGGTGGAAAATGGCTTACGCCACAAAATTCGCCTGCAAGTTGATGGCGGCTTGAAAACCGGTCTCGACATTATTAAAGCGGCGATTTTAGGCGCAGAAAGTTTCGGCTTTGGTACCGCCCCCATGGTGGCACTCGGTTGTAAATATCTGCGAATTTGCCATCTCAACAATTGCGCGACCGGTGTGGCAACCCAGGATGAAACCTTGCGTCGCGATCACTTTAAAGGCCTCCCCGAACAGGTGATGAATTTCTTCAAAGGCCTGGGTGAAGAGGTGCGCGAACTGCTCGCTGAGCTCGGGGTCGAGAAACTCACCGATCTGATTGGCCGTACCGACTTATTAGAGGCGGTTGAAGGCTTTACCGCCAAACAGTTGAAACTGGATTTAAGCCATATCCTTGAGGCGCCAACGCCTTGGCCGGGAAAAACCTTATATTGCAGTGAGCCGAATACGCCATTCGATAAAGCGGCGCTGAACCAGACTCTGCTGAGTGAACTGAGTGATGCGATTGAGGCGAATCATAGCGCGAGTATTTACCGCTCGGTCCGTAATACCGACCGCTCAGTCGGTGCTAGCTTGTCAGGCGTCATCGCCAAACGCTATGGCAATGCCGGAATGGCAGCCAATCCGCTCGATATTCAACTGCAAGGCACCGCAGGCCAGTCTCTGGGGGTATGGAATGCCGCTGGAGTCAACATTACCCTCATCGGTGATGCCAACGATTATGTCGGTAAAGGCATGAGTGGCGGACAGATTGTCATCCGTCCACCGGTTGGATCGGCGTTTGCCAGCCATGAGTCCACCATTATGGGTAACACCTGCCTGTATGGTGCAACGGGCGGCAAGCTCTTTGCTGCGGGTAAAGCAGGAGAGCGCTTTGCGGTACGCAACTCAGGCGTCCATGCCATTGTGGAAGGCGCAGGCGATAACGCATGTGAATACATGACAGGCGGTATTGTGGCAATTCTAGGGCGCACCGGTGTCAACTTTGGCGCTGGAATGACTGGCGGCTTTGCTTATGTGCTGGATGAAGAGGGCGACTTCCATGCCCATATCAATGCTGAATTGGTCGAGGCACTCTCACTGGAAGCTCTCACGATCCACCAAGAGCATTTACGTGGCTTAATTGCTCAGCATTTTGAGCTAACTGGCTCGGATCGTGCAAAACAGCTACTGGATGAGTTTGATCATTGGGTGCATCGCTTCTATTTGGTCAAACCCAAAGCGGCGGATGTGAATACTTTATTAGGCCATCAAAGTCGTAGCGCGACCGAGTTGCGCGTTCAGGCGCAATAAAAGGAGGGACCCATGAGCCAGAACATCTATCAGTTTATTGATGTCCAGCGCATTGATCCGCGCAAAAAAGCGATTGAAACGCGCAAGATTGAGTTCGTTGAGATCTATGAGCCTTTCACCGAGAAGGAGGTATCGGCCCAAGCAGATCGTTGCCTCGATTGTGGCAACCCGTATTGCGAATGGAAGTGCCCAGTACACAACTACATTCCGCAATGGCTAGAGCTTGCCAACCAAGGGCGGATTATTGAAGCGGTAGAACTGTCACATCAAACTAACAGCTTGCCAGAAGTCTGCGGCCGAGTCTGTCCGCAAGATCGTCTGTGCGAAGGTGACTGTACTCTCAACGACGATTTTGGTGCGGTGACTATCGGTAATGTCGAAAAATACATTACCGATAAAGCCTTTGAAATGGGCTGGAAGCCTGATATGTCACATGTCGAGTGGACCGATAAAAAAGTGGCCGTGATTGGCGCAGGGCCTGCTGGTCTGGCATGCGCCGATGTGTTAGTACGCAATGGCGTTAAACCCGTCGTCTTTGATCGTTATCCTGAGATCGGTGGTTTGCTTACCTTTGGCATTCCTTCCTTTAAATTAGAAAAGGATGTTATGCGTCATCGTCAGCGCGTCTTTACCGAGATGGGTGTAGAGTTCCGCCTCAACACCGAAGTCGGCAAAGATATTGAGATGCAAACCCTCGTGGATGACTACGACGCGGTATTCTTAGGTGTGGGAACCTATCAATACATGCGTGCCGGGCTCGCGAATGAAGATGCGCCCGGTGTCTTTGATGCCCTACCCTTTTTAGTCTCCAACACCTATAAAGTGATGGATCTGGATCATGCGCCCGACTTTATCGATATGGCAGGGAAACGCGTTGTGGTCCTCGGTGGCGGGGATACGGCTATGGACTGTGTGCGTACCTCGATTCGCCAACAAGCCGCTAGCGTCACCTGTGCTTATCGCCGTGACGAAGAAAATATGCCGGGTTCACGTCGAGAAGTTAAAAATGCGCGTGAAGAGGGCGTCAACTTTATGTTCAACCTGCAACCGCTTGGCATTGAAGTTGACGATAACGGCAATGTCCGCGGCGTCACCGTAGTGAAAACCCAATTGGGTGCCCCGGATGCCGCCGGCCGCCGTCGTCCTGAGCCGATTGAAGGCAGTGAACACATACTGGAAGCTGACGCGGTGATCATGGCTTTTGGTTTTCAGCCTCATGCAATGGAATGGTTGGAACCTTACGATGTCGCACTAGACGAACGAGGACGGATTCAGGCGCCTGCCAAAGGTGAGATCTTATACCAAACCACGAATCCGCGGATCTTCGCCGGCGGGGATGCAGTACGAGGATCCGACTTAGTGGTCACGGCTATCGATGAAGGCCGTAAAGCGGCTGAGGGGATCATGGATTACCTCGAAGTTTAAACGCGTTAAGATCAACGACAGCATCAGAAGTGCCTCAAAGGAGGCACTTTTTTATTGTCTAATGTACACTAACGGCATTAACGCGCGAACAGGATTATAACCATGAAAATCGGCATTATTGGCGCAATGGAGCAAGAAGTCACTCTACTGCGCGACAAGCTAACCAGCCTAACGACGCACCATGAGGGCGGTTGCACCTTCTACTCCGGCACCTTACACGGCCATGATATTGTTTTGTTGCAGTCGGGGATTGGTAAAGTAGCGGCGGCCATTGGCACCAGCTTGTTGCTTTCGCAGCACCAGCCTGATTGGGTGATCAATACCGGCTCTGCGGGTGCTTTTGAGCCCTCGCTCAATGTCGGAGACGTCGTTGTGTCTTCTCAGGTTGGTTATCACGATGCGGACGCAACCGCATTTGGCTATCAAATGGGGCAGGTGCCACAGCAGCCGGCAGTATTTGAATCGGATGAAGCCTTAATGCAATTAGCTGAGAAAGCGGTCGACGCTGAGACTCATGTGGTTCGCGGACTCATTTGTACCGCAGATACCTTCGTCCACACTGACGCACATCGTCAACATATCCACACTCACTTCCCCCAAGCCGTTGCCGCAGAAATGGAAGCGGCTGCCATTGCGCAAGTTTGTGCCCAGTTCAAAACACCTTTTGTGGTAGTACGTGCTATTTCTGACGTGGTCGCAGAAAAAGAGTCACCCATGTCTTTTGAAGAATTCTTGCCTCTGGCAGCAAAAAGCTCCTCCGCCATGGTCGAAAAAATGGTGACGATGATTAACGACTAACCCGACCACGATCATGGATGCTTTGCTTAACCCGCAACAATGGATACTGTTCGCCGCCAACCACGGAAGCTTATGGGCGCTGTGGCTGGCGGTGCTGATCCACTGGTTACTGCCGCTCTCAACCCAGCACTCTCCTTTTCAATATTGGCAGCAGTATGCCGTATTGCTGGCGAGCCAAGTCAATAAAGATAACGATCCTAAACAGCAACGCAAACTCGCGGGTGGTCTCGCCTTGGCCTTGATGTGCGGCACCTTGGCTATCTTATTGATTGCCGCTCGTGAGCTCGTCTGGTCACGTCCACTCTTTGATGGGATTTTGCTTTGGCTCGCATTAGCGTGGCGACCGATTGACCAATTTGGACACGCACTCGCGCAGGCCATTGATGAGCATGATAAAGGTACCTCGCGTGCATTACTTGCGACACAGGTAAACCGAGACACTGAGTCCTTGTCATTGATCGGCATCGGTAAAGCCGGCGCCGAAACGTTGATCCTCGGCACGGCTCGGCATGGCGCCTGTGTGATCTTTTACTATGCGCTTGCCGGTGGCGTCGGTGCCCTTTTATATACCAGTGTGGTTCATCTCCATCGCGTCTGGTCACCCAGCCGACTAGCCTATTATCCATTCGGCCTTGCAACCGCACGATTACTCAACCTAGTCGACACCATTCCAATGTCGCTGTTTGCGCTCGTATTGGCGCTAGGGCGTACGCCATGGACGCATCTCAAAGCTTGCTGGCAACAAGGCCGTCGTTGGCGCACGCCAGGACCGGGTTGGCTACTCGCCTGTGCGGGAAGCCGCTTTCAATTATCTCTCGGTGGCCCGGCTATCTATCAAGGCACGAAAACCCTCAGAACCAAAATTGGCTACGGGGTCACCCCGGCGTGTTACCACCTATTGCTTTTGCGTTTAAAATTAAAACACAGTGTTTTAATTTGGCTTGCGTTAAGCTCTTTGCTTCTTATTCTTTAAGGACTCGGATTGATGCCTCGTTTTCGCGCCCGCCTCGTGCTGCTTTTGGTATGTAGACCTGTGTTTCTCATCTCGCTTTGGGGACTGGCTTTCAGCGCTTATGCCACGTCACCTCGAGTGATCAGTCTTGCTCCTCATGCGACTGAGCTCGCCTATGCCGCAGGACTTGGTCCTCATCTAGTCGCAGCCAGCGCCTATAGTGATTATCCAGAGCAAGCAAAGTCTCTTGAACGCGTGGCCAATTACCGCGGGATAAAGTTAGAGCGCATTATCGCCCTAAAGCCTGATTTAATTTTAGCTTGGCGTGGCGGCAATCCGCCTAAACCGCTAGAAACTCTCGCTAAGATGGGATTTGAGATTCGTTACCTTAACCCCAACCAGCTTAGCGACATTGGCCAGTTTATTCGCGAGTTAGGCCGCTACAGTAAGACGTCTGATATCGCCACACGCAACGCAAAAGCCTTTGATAAAAAGCTCGCACAGCTCAAAGCGCGTTATCAGAACGCACCCTCTGTACGCTATTTTTATCTACTCAGCGATACGCCTTTAATGACCGCCAGTGATCGTGCTTGGCCGAGTCAGTTATTTCGCTTATGCGGCGGGGAAAATATTTTCGCCGAAAGCCCAGCCGCCTATCCGCAAGTGAATATGGAACAGGTGATCACTCGCTTACCACAAACGGTGTTCTACACCGGTGCGACATTGCCAGAATCTTGGCAATCGATGGCTGAATTAGTGCCCGATCACGCACAACGTTTTACCTGGCCACTGAATCCTGACTGGTTAACCCGCGCCACACCACGCGCATTGAATGCCGCAGAGCAAATTTGTACCGCCCTCGATAAAGTCCGTCACGCGCAATAGGACCTAGCATGACACAAACCATGATTCTGTATTTATTCGATTTATTTGGCACCGCCGTTTTTGCTATTTCAGGGGTGTTAGTCGCCGGTCGCTTAAGAATGGACCCCTTTGGCGTGGTGGTGTTGGCCTGTGCCACCGCCATTGGAGGAGGCACCGTCAGAGATATGGCCATGGGCGCCACACCAGCCTTTTGGATTACCGATACGCTTTATATTTGGGTGATATTAGCCACCTGCGTGGCGACCATGCTGCTGATCCGCCATCCGCGCCGTCTACCTTGGTACGTACTGCCTTGCGCGGATGCGATTGGTTTAGCGGTCTTTGTCGGCATTGGGGTGGATAAAGCCCTAAGCTATGGTGCATCGCCACTTGTCGCGGTGATCATGGGGGTCATAACGGCCTGTGGCGGTGGCATTATTCGTGATGTGCTCGCGCGGGAAGTGCCTATGGTGCTGAGAACGGAAGTGTATGCAACGGCCTGTATTGCTGGCGGCATTGTCCATACTCTTGCTATCGAAGTGAGTCCAGACACAGTCACGGCATCGCTCGCCGGTATGCTCACCACCTTACTGATCCGTTTAGCGGCCATTCGCTGGCATTTATCTTTACCGCCGTTTGCGCTCGATCGCTAAATAAAAAGCCCTCGCGAATCACGCGAGGGCTTTTCGTTATCAGCTAGTCATGCCTTTATGCGTTACGTAGAGTCCCCTTTTAGGGGATCGCTAGCTTAACGTCACACGCGCAAACTTACGCTTACCCACTTGATATACAGCTTCACCCGCTGCTGGCACCAGCTTAGTGTCTTCCACTTTTTCGCCGTCAATTTTCACCGCACCTTGGCGGATCATACGCAACGCGTCTGAGGTGGAATTCACCAATCCCGCCTCTTTTAGCAGGTTACCAATCGCAATACCTTGCTCAAAGGTAAAGCTTGGCATCTCATCTGGCATCGCCCCTTTTTGGAAACGATTGATAAAAGTTTGCTCGGCCGCGTCAGCATCGGCGTCTGAATGGAAACGGGCAATGATTTCTTTCGCCAGCAAGATTTTAATGTCACGTGGGTTTTTGCCCGCTTCGACATCTTTCTTGAACTGAGTCACTTCCTCTAAAGGACGGAATGACAATAGCTCGTAGTAATCCCACATCAAATCGTCAGAAATCGACATGATTTTACCAAACATATCATCTGGACGTTCGCTGACGCCGATGTAGTTATGGGCCGATTTAGACATCTTTTTAACACCATCAAGCCCAACCAATAGCGGCATCGTCATCACGACTTGCGGCTTTTGTCCCGCTTGCTTTTGCAGCTCACGCCCCATTAACAAGTTAAACTTTTGGTCGGTTCCGCCCAGCTCAACGTCCGCTTCCAACGCGACTGAATCGTGGCCTTGCAAGAGTGGGTAGATAAACTCATGAATAGCTATCGCTTGGTTACTGGTATAACGCTTTTTAAAGTCATCACGCTCGAGCATACGCGCCACGGTTGAGCTCGCCGCGAGACGAATCATGCCATCCGTGCCTAATTCGCCCAGCCATTTAGAGTTAAACTCAATACGTGTTTTAGCAGGGTCTAAAATTTTATAGACCTGCTCTTTGTAGGTTTCTGCGTTTGCCAGTACCTGTTCACGTGTCAATGGCGGGCGCGTCATGTTTTTACCACTCGGGTCGCCAACCATGCCGGTATAATCGCCAATCAAAAAAATCACTTCATGGCCAAGCGCTTGAAAAGCTCGAAGCTTATTTAAGATCACTGTGTGACCGAGGTGGATATCCGGCGCAGTAGGGTCCGCACCGAGCTTAATGCGAAGAGGACGATCCTCTTTCAGCTTTGCCACCAGCTCGTCTTCCGGGATTACTTCATCAACGCCACGTTTTAGTTCTGCTAGCGCGGCTTCAAGGCTCGCCATAGTCTGTTGCTCCTACCTAATAGGCAAAAATGTGATAAACAGACATATTACTCGAATAGCGACAGTTTTTGAAACCAGTTAAACTGATAGAGTGAATACAGGGTGCGCGCAGTGGCTGCCATCAAAAAATGTGTGTGGTCTTTGTGTCAGCCGTGTCAAATCTACTTCAGGGCATCATCCCCAATAAAACCGATTGGGTGTCTGACTGTCATAACTTTATTCGTAGTGATTCAACATAGTCTTCATGCCGTTAAATAAACTCGCAGCCTTACCCAAGTTACATAAACTCATTATCGGTGCATTAAGTGCATTCGTGGTCTTATTAATGTTGGTGCCTGATGGCCCAAGCACCCCGCGCCCTCAACCCAATTTTGAACTGGGTAAGCACTACCCTGTCCCTGTGGATGCCGTCTCGTTACTGCCACCACAAGATGAAATGCCCGCACAGTTTAGCCGCACTATCCATTGGTCCACCTATGAGGTCCAACCGGGTGAAAGTATGGCGTTGCTGTTTAACCGCGCTGGCCTGAGCCCAACCGATCTCTATCGCCTCGTGAATGCCGATGAGCATACCCAGCGTTTAGCGTATCTGAATCCTGGTGATGAAGTACGTTTAGGCGTTGATGACAGCGGCGAGCTGGTGCAACTGATTCAGCCACGCGGTAGCAATGAAACCCTCATCGTCAATAAGATCGATGACACCTATCAATCTCGCATTGAAACCAAACACGTTGATACCCAGATAAATTTTGCTCGAGCGACCATTCAATCGAGTTTTTGGCAAGCCGCGTCAGGCGCAGGCCTCACCCCAAACCAAATCATGCAACTGGCGGGGATTTTCGGCTGGGATATCGATTTTGCCCTCGATATTCGTAACGGAGACAGCTTTTCCGTCTTGTATGAAGAGGAGTTTGTCGAAGGTGAACATATTGGCAGCGGTAATATTCTGGCAGCCACGTTCACCAACCGTGGTGAAACCTTTACCGCCGTGCGAGCCGAGAGTGGCAAATACTACACACCAACCGGTAAAGCGATGAAAAAAGCCTTCTTGCGCTCGCCGGTGAACTTTAGATATGTCAGTTCAAACTTTAATCCACGCCGTCTGCACCCAGTGACGGGTCGGGTCAAACCGCATCGCGGCACCGATTATGTCGCACCGGTTGGTACGCCTATCAAAGCGGCTGGTGACGGTATCGTGATGAAAGCGTCTTATAATCGCTTTAACGGCAATTATGTCTTTATCCGCCATAGCTCGACATACATCACTAAGTATTTGCACTTGACCAAACGCAAAGTGAAAACCGGCCAGCGCGTCAAACAAGGCGATATCGTCGGCACGCTTGGATCAACAGGGCGTGTTACGGGGGCGCACTTACATTACGAGTTCTTGGTCAATGGTGTGCATAAGAACCCACGCACCGTCGCATTGCCAGAAGCGAAATCCCTGCAAGGTAAAGACAAGCGAGAATTCGTTCGCTTGGCTGAATCTCGTATGGCACAGTTGAGCAAATTTAACCAACTACTGGCGACAATAGGCAACTTAAACCATTATAACCGTGGCGGTTAAACAGACTATCGCGACAAAAACGGCGCTACAGGACGCCGTTTTTGTGATGGAACGAAAAATCGTACGTTTTATCGCAGCCGAAAAATTAGACGCTAAATGATGCGCCACAGCCACACGTGGTGGTGGCATTCGGGTTATCAATGAAAAAGCGCGATCCTTCCAGCCCCTCGGTATAGTCGACTTTCCCACCCATTAAATACTGTAAACTCATGGGGTCCACTACCAACATCACGCCGCTTTTCTCGATCTCCATATCGCCTTCATTGACGTTTTCGTCGAAGGTAAAACCATACTGGAAGCCGCTACAGCCACCACCGGTAATATAGACACGTAGTTTCAGGTTTGGGTTTTCTTCTTCCTGAATCAGCGTCTTTACCTTGGTCGCCGCGGCCTCAGAAAACTCTAACGGCAAAGGTGCTTCGCTCATTGTTACCTCACATGCTCTTGGTGCTTAGTATTGGATTATCTAATACCTGAGTAAAGTGTTCAAGTATTGCGCGCTTGATCGCAATTGTGATCAGTACGTATTAATTGCCAAACTTGTTGCAATGAAATCATACTCCACCTCGCCAGTGTTCTGTATCTTTGGTTAAAATACACTGACGCAATTTAGGCGAAGCCTTACCTAACAGGATATGTCATGACCAAATCAGCACAACTTTTTCAACAAGCTAGACGCACCATTCCCGGTGGCGTGAATTCTCCCGTGCGTGCATTTGCCGGTGTCGGCGGTGACCCTGTCTTTATGGAGCGTGCTGACGGCGCGTACATCTTTGATGCCGACGGCAAAGCTTACATCGACTACGTTGGCTCGTGGGGCCCAATGATTCTCGGCCATAACCACGCCTCCATTCGAGAAGCTGTGGTTGATGCCGCCCAGCGTGGACTGAGCTTTGGTGCACCCACCGAAAGTGAAACCACTTTATCAGAACTGGTTGCTGAGCTTGTTCCATCCATGGAAATGGTGCGTATGGTGAACTCTGGCACCGAAGCGACCATGAGTGCCATTCGTCTCGCGCGCGGCTATAGCAAACGCGATAAGTTCATCAAATTTGAAGGCAATTATCATGGCCATGGTGACTGCTTACTCGTGAAAGCAGGCTCAGGTGCACTCACGCTCGGCGAGCCAAACTCCCCCGGGGTACCGGCAGATTTTGCCAAACACACGCTGACCTGCACCTATAACGATCTAGACTCGGTACGCCAAACGTTCGAGACTTATCCTGACGAGGTGGCTTGTATTATTGTCGAGCCAGTGTCCGGTAACATGAACTGTGTGCCACCACAGCCAGGTTTCTTACAAGGTTTACGCGCGCTATGCGATGAATTTGGTGCCCTGCTAATTTTTGATGAGGTGATGACGGGCTTTCGCGTGGCACTTGGCGGCGCACAAGCCTATTACGACGTCAAACCTGATTTGACTACCCTAGGTAAAATCGTCGGTGGTGGCATGCCTGTAGGTGCATTTGGTGGTCGTCGCGATGTGATGGAATACTTAGCACCGACCGGTCCGGTTTATCAGGCGGGCACCTTGGCCGGTAACCCGGTCGCCATGGCAGCTGGCTTCGCGTGTCTTAGTGAACTACGTCAACCAGGCAATCATGATTACCTCAATAGCGTCACCAAACAACTTGCTGATGGCTTTAAAGCCTTGGCCGACAAACACGGTATTCCATTAGCGACCAACCGAGCCGGTGCAATGTTTGGTTTTTTCTTTACGGACCAAGACACAGTCACTTGCTTCAAAGACGTGCAGCAGTGCGATACTGAGCGCTTTAAGCGTTTCTTCCACTTAATGCTCGAGCAAGGTATCTATCTCGCACCGTCTGCGTTTGAAGCCTGCTTTACCTGCTTGGCGCACGGCCAAAAGGAAATTGATGCGACACTGGCAGCGGCTGACCACGCCTTCGCTACGCTCGCAGCACAAGGCTAACCAAGGGCGTATAGCCCAGTCATAGCGGTTACGCCTAATAACAAAAAGCCCCGCTCATCGTGCATGCGGGGCTTTTTATTCACCGGTATCGGGGCTAGGATCAGAAAATAGACCGCCCAATCCGAGCAGATAACAGCTCTAAAGCGGCGGTGCCTGCTAACGAGTTACCCGATGGATCCAGTTCTGGCGACCACACGGCAATCGACATTTCGCCTGGCACAATTGCAATAATCCCACCGCCAACGCCAGACTTGCCAGGCATACCGACACGGTAGGCAAACTCACCCGCACCATCATACAAGCCACATGTCGCTAAGAGCGCATTCATTTGCTTGCTTTGCGTCGGCGTTAAAATCCGCGTTTTTCCCGATAAAGGCGTTCCTTGATTCGCCAGGTAGAAAAAGGCTTTGGCCAAATCCACACAACTCATTTCTAATGCACAATAGTGGAAATAATTAGTTAAAACCGGCACCACCTCATTGTCAAAATTGCCAAACGCGCGCATCAGATAAGCAATTGCCGCATTGCGATCACTATGCTGCATTTCTGAATCCGCAACCACCTTGTCATAACAAAGATGGGGGTTACCCGCTAACTGACGCACAAACTCTAACATCCGCTGGCGAGGGGCTGATTGACGCGTATGCAGCATATCACTGACGACTAAGGCGCCAGCGTTGATAAACGGATTACGCGGGATCCCCTGCTCCATCTCAAGCTGGATTAATGAATTAAAAGCCTGACCAGAGGGCTCTTTACCAACCCGTGTCCATATTTCTTCCGCGCGATAATTTTGCATTGCCAATGTCAGGCTTAACGCTTTAGAAATCGACTGGATAGAAAAGGCTTCTTCCGCGTCACCGGCGGTGATCAGGTCGCCATCGTTGTAGCAAACCGCAATACCGAGTTTATGATTCGGCACATCTGCAAGGGCTGGAATGTAATCAGCCACCTTACCGCGCCCCATTAAAGGACGGACATCCTCCAGGATTTGCGCTAACAGTTGAGAGCTTGGTTTCACCAACAGGATCCTTTTACAACAGGGGACAAAAAAGCCAACCTGAGGTTGGCTTTCCGCTTTCACTTATCTGCGCCGTCGCGCCTTAGCACATTAGGCTGTGCGTGTGTATTTGATATCCCATACACCATGACCCAGGCGCTGACCGCGCTGCTCAAATTTAGTCAGCGGGCGCTCTTCAGGACGAGGAACATAATAGCCCTCTTTTGCGATATTTTGATAGTGAGGCGCCACTTCCATCACTTCGATCATGTGCTCAGCATAGTTTTCCCAGTCCGTCGCCATGTGGAATACGCCACCCATTTTTAGCTTGTCTCTTACCATTTCAGCGAACGGTAACTGCACAATACGGCGTTTGTGGTGACGTTTTTTATGCCATGGGTCAGGGAAGAAAAGTTGCACCGTGTCCAAACTTTCTTTCGGCAACATTTGCTCAAACACTTCGACCGCATCGTGGCACATCACACGCAGATTGGTAACACCGGCTTCACGCGCTGCCATTAAACAGGCGCCCACACCAGGGGTATGCACTTCAATACCCACAAAGTTCTTCTCAGGGGCATTTTTGGCCATTTCAACCAAAGAGGCGCCCATGCCAAAACCGATTTCTAACACCACAGGATTATCATTACCAAACACCTGCTGCCAATCAAGCTCGGTGGCGTCAAAGTCAATCCCCATGGTAGGCCAGGATTCGTTTAGCGCTTGCTCTTGCCCTTTCGTTAAACGGCCTTCGCGACGCACAAAACTGCGTACTTTACGAATAACTTTGCCATCCTCGGTGAGTTCGGTTTTAGTGACTTCAGTCATGATTGGGTGCCTGTGATGCAGTAGTAATGGTGCCGGTAGCCGTCACCATCGATTGTTGGAAATCTAAACGGACTGCGCATTATGCAAAGTTTTTGCGATAGCGCAAGGTGGACGCGCTGATCCTATTAGTACGCCCTGCCGTTAGTGTACCCTGTGGCCTGCCTTTGTGCACGTGTGAGCAAAACAATAAGAGAGAACACAGTGAGTCAATCATTTTCCGATGCCATCTTAAACTGGTATGAGCAATATGGCCGTAAAACCTTACCTTGGCAGCAAAACAAAACGCCATATAAAGTCTGGCTCAGTGAGATTATGCTGCAACAGACCCAAGTAAGCACAGTAATCCCTTATTTTGAACGGTTTATGGCACGGTTTCCGACCGTTATCGACTTAGCGAATGCCGATCAGGATGAAGTGCTTCATTTATGGACGGGGTTAGGATATTACGCCCGTGCCCGCAACCTTCACAAAGCGGCACAAGTGATTGCCAACCACCATGATGGCGTGTTTCCCACCACGCTCGATGAGGTCATGGCGCTCCCAGGTGTCGGCCGCTCAACCGCCGGCGCGGTACTATCTTTGTCGCTCAGTCAACCGCACCCCATTTTAGACGGCAACGTCAAACGCACCTTAGCGCGCTGTTTTGCCGTCGAAGGTTGGCCGGGTAAAAAACCGGTCGAAAACTCACTTTGGCAAATCGCCGAGACACTCACGCCCACCACAGATACCGACAAGTACAACCAAGCCATGATGGATATGGGCGCGATGGTTTGTACGCGAAGCAAGCCTAAGTGTGAGCTTTGCCCTGTTGCCGACCGCTGTGAGGCACGCGCACAAGGTCGGCAAATGGATTTTCCTGGCAAAAAACCGAAAAAAACCTTACCGGTCAAACAAACCAGTTTTTTGCTGATCCAGTATCAGGATGAAATCTGGTTAGAGCAACGACCACCAAGCGGCCTTTGGGGCGGGTTATGGTGCTTGCCTGAAGCGGCTGAGCACACGCTAGAGGCCGATATTGCCGATAAGCTACATAATATCAAACCGGTCAAAACTGAGGTCTTAACCGCGTTTAGACATACCTTCAGTCACTTTCACTTAGATATTGTACCGATTAAAGTCTCGGTGGCTGAGCGACCGCAAATYATCATGGAAGCCAACCAAGGGCTTTGGTATAACTTATCACAACCTGCAAAAGTAGGATTAGCGGCCCCAGTGAAAAAGCTGTTAACCTTGCTTGAACATGAGCGCCAACAATCTCTAACCGGCGATGACAAGGAGCCTAGATTATGAGCCGTACCGTATTTTGCCAACGTCTCCAAAAAGAAGCCGATGGACTCGATTTTCAACTCTACCCGGGAGAGTTGGGCAAACGCATTTATGACAATATTTGCAAAGAAGCCTGGGCGGAATGGCAAAAGAAGCAAACCATGCTTATCAATGAAAAGAAGCTCAATATGATGGATCCTGAACATCGTAAGATCATTGAACAAGAAATGGTCAACTTTTTGTTTGAAGGAAAAGACGTGCAAATCGATGGCTATGTGCCACCCGAAGCGTAAATTCCGTGGTGTCGCCCACAGCTAGGCGGCTTGACCACAGCAACGCACCCGCATTGTGTTACGCTCAATGCGGGTGTTTTTTTATCCTAATACAATCAAAAATGACGCGAATACTCTGTTTGTTAGTGTGCTGTTATGGCGCGTTGCTCTCCGGCTGCAGCCGAGAGAGTGTCGAAAAATATGTGGGCGTGGATTACCAAACGACTAACCGGTTTGCGAAAAATCTAGCGCCTATTCCAGGGCAATTCGAAAAAGATATCGACGCCCTGAATCAGCTTATCAGCCAATTTACTGGCAAAATCGAAGTCCGCTGGGGCGAAGATCAAGTCTTTGTTTCCGGAAAACGTGACTACGTCAAATACACGGATAATTACAAAAGTCGCGCACGAATCGACTTTGAACGCGGTGTGATCCAAGTGGAAACCGTCGCAACTGACGATCCGAAAGATCACCTCAGACAAGCCATTGTCACCACCCTATTAACCCCGCGCGATCCTGCTTCTGTGGATCTTTACTCTGCAGCAAAAGTTCCGCTGACGGGACGCCCATTTCTCGAAGGGCAAGTGGTTGATCACGAAGGTAAAGCCATCACCTGGCAATGGCGCGCCAATCGCTTTGCTGACTATCTTATTGACCGGCGGCTAAAGAAAAAACAGGTCCGTTTTCAAAACATGTATTTTGTCACTATTCCTATGGTGACGGATCACGCCGCACAACGCAGCTATCAATATGCGGATATTGTCCGTCGTGCCTCTGAACGTTATGGCATCTCTGAAAAGCTGATTTATGCCATTATTAAAACCGAGAGTAGCTTTAACCCGTATGCTGTGAGCTGGGCCAACGCCTATGGATTGATGCAAGTGGTCCCGAAAACGGCGGGACGCGATGTATTCAAACTGGTAAAAAAACGTCGTGGCCAGCCCACACCTGAGTACCTTTTTGATCCAGAAAAGAACATTGATATGGGAACCGCCTATTTCTATATTCTCAAAAATCGCTATCTCAAAGCGGTGCGAGACCCACTTTCTTTGCACTACAGTATGATTTCCGCTTATAACGGCGGCACCGGTAATGTGCTACTGACCTTTGATAATAACCGCGAGCGTGCAATGCAAGACCTGAACCGTTTAAAACCTAACCAAGTCTACTGGGCGCTAACCCATCGCCACCCCTCTTCGGAGTCAAGACGCTACTTACAAAAGGTCACACGCTATCAAAAAGACTTCGCGCAACTTCCCCAGTAAACCGCGATAAGGGTCGAATTTTTGCGTGTTTTTATCGCACTTCGCTGTCTTTTTATCCAAACAATGCGATATCCGGACTTTTTTCAAAAAAACAGTTGACGGTGAGACCGAAAATCCGTTTAATAGCGCCCCGTTAGCCCGGATAGCTCAGTCGGTAGAGCAGGGGATTGAAAATCCCCGTGTCGGTGGTTCGATTCCGCCTCCGGGCACCATATAATGAAATAATGGTGTGACACACAGTATTTCGCGATTTGTGTGCCGGCTTAGCTCAGTTGGTAGAGCAACTGACTTGTAATCAGTAGGTCGCCAGTTCGACTCCGGCAGCCGGCACCATTGCCTCGATAGCTCAGTTGGTAGAGCAGGGGATTGAAAATCCCCGTGTCGGTGGTTCGATTCCGCCTCGAGGCACCATTATTCCCCCATAGTTCAGTTGGTAGAACGGCGGACTGTTAATCCGTATGTCACTGGTTCGAGTCCAGTTGGGGGAGCCACTTTTAAAGAAAGCGCTAGTCCGAAGGCTAGCGCTTTTTTGAAGTTTTCATGTTATAACATGTAAAACGCCCGGATAGCTCAGTCGGTAGAGCAGGGGATTGAAAATCCCCGTGTCGGTGGTTCGATTCCGCCTCCGGGCACCATATTAGAAATAGCCCTACTCTCTGGAGTGGGGCTTTTTTATGCGTGCACCGACACCCGTGCCGGTGACCTTGCAGGCCGCACCTTGCAGGCCGCGATCTATTCCGCCTCCGGGCACCATATTAGAAATAGCCCTACTCTCTCGAGTGGGGCATTTTTTATGATCATCTATCTGCTAATTCTTTCTTCTCATGATTTCTCATCTCATGGAATGAGTGCCGTATCCACATGTCAGCTAGCATCAAACTGTCTACAGACAGACTTCAAGCCGGTCTTTATATCAAACTCCCCTTAAAATGGCGTGAGCACCCTTTTATACTCAACCGCTTTCAAATCGAGAGTGACGCCCAAGCTAAGCTGATACGCTCTCTACCCACGAGCTTTGTTTATTACTATCCAGATAAAAGTACCGCCGTGCCCTTGCCTGCGCTGGCAGAAAAAAAAGAAAATCCAGATGAAATTGACCCAAACGCGGTCAGCCGAGACAAAGAGGCAATGGAGCGAGAAAAACAACAGCGCATAGAAGAACAGCGTCGCTTTCATGCTCGGATCCAAAAAGTACAGAAACACTATCAGCGTTCAATGGCACAACTACGTGCTATCAATATGAAAGCCTCAAACCGCCCTCAGGCAGCCAACGAGGATGTTCGTATGCTGGTTGATAGTATGATTGCTATTTGGCAGTGAATCGAATGTCACCTTGCATCTGATGGATGATCCGACATTGGCGGAAGATATGTATGCGCACTCGCTAAACGTTGTCGTCTTAGCTTTAATGGTGGCACGCAGTCATGGCTATAACAACGATCAGATTCGCTCCCTCATGACAGGCGCGATATTGCATGACATTGGGACCAAAAAGTCCCCTCTGCGATTGTCCGTAAAAAAGAGCGTTTAACCGACCCTGAAATGAACGACTACCGTCAGCACGTGAACTATGGCGCGGAATTAGTAGCAGACATGGACGAATGCACGCCCGAAGTCGAGGCTATCATTGCTCAACATCATGAATTTGCCGATGGCAGTGGGTTTCCAAAAGGTCTGAATGGTGATGAGATTGAGGAGTCTGCGCAGATTGTTGGCATGGTTAACTTTTTCGATCGCTTATGCCGCCCACAGTTTGGTGCGCCCGCTCGCATGCCCTTTGCGGCTTTGTCTCACTTGTTTAAAGAGAATAAAGCAAAGTTTAATCCGCGTCTGCTAGCGTTATTCGTCAAGATGATGGGCGTCTACCCGTCCGGTACAGTAGTCAAGCTCTCTAATGAGGACGTCGGTATTATTATTTCAGTTAACAGCACCGCACTGCTCAAACCCAATGTGATGATTTATGATCCCGACATTCCGTCGGATCAAGCGACCATTATTGACATGCGTGATAGTGAACTAGAGATAGACACAGCCGTGCCTATCTCTAAACTCCCAGAGGAGGTGAAAGCGTACTTAAAACCAAGGACACGTATTTCGTACTTTATGGATGCAGACAGTTAGTGGTTCGCGGTCTCTGTCTTGTCCGCTTTTTCCGCCGCACGCTGTAAATCGACCATAAAGTTATCAATCAAGCGTGTGGTACCGAGGTAGGCGGCCACCAAAATAACCGCTTGGCGGCTATTATCAGTGATCGTTCCTAGCGAGTCAGCATCGCGGATGTAGAACTCGTCGGGCTGAAGACCCGCAGCACGCAGCTGATCGTGCGCATCCTCAATCAGATCATCCAGATCACGCCGTCCATTACGCATTTGCGCACTCATCCAACGCATCGTTTTTGCGAGCACAGGGGCACGCTGGCGCTCATCCACGGTTAAATTGTTATTGCGAGAGCTCATGGCTACACCATCGCTTTCACGCACGGTTGGCACACCAATAATATCAATCGGCATCGCCATATCTGTCACCATTTTGCGGATGACAGCAAGCTGCTGGAAATCTTTTTCCCCAAAACACGCTACATTAGGCTGCACGAGGTTGAATAGCTTAGTCACCACGGTCGCGACACCACGAAAATGGCCCGGACGAGATGCGCCCTCTAGCATGGATGAGAGTTTTGGTACCTCAACCGCTGTATGTGCCTCAAGGCCGTGAGGATAGAGGGTATCAACGCTTGGCGTAAAGACAAGATCGACGCCTTCTTCACGCAACTTGGTTAAGTCATCATCCAAGGTGCGCGGATAGTTAGCCAAATCGTCAGCGCGATCAAATTGCATGGGATTAACAAATATACTAACCACCACCACATCTCCCTGCTCTCGGGCTTTGCGGACTAAGGTTAAGTGGCCTTGATGTAAGTTTCCCATGGTGGGCACAAACGCAATACGCTTGGCCGCTTTTTGCCACTGGCCGACGTGATCGCGCAGTGGCGCAACCTCAGAAATTATCTGCATACTCGGTCTCTCTATTTAAACGTGTGGGCGGGACCGGGAAATTCGCCGCTCGCCACTTCTTGCACGTACTTGGCCACCGCTTCGCGGGCATCACCTGTTTCTGCCAAATAGTTTTTCGAGAATTTGGGCATATAGTTAGCCGATACGCCAAGCATATCGTGCATGACCAAAATCTGACCATCGGTGTCACTGCCGGCCCCAATACCGATGACAGGTACCGAGACGGTGTCGGTAATCCGCTTGGCGAGTGACGCTGGCACGCATTCAAGTAGGATGATTTGTGCACCTGCCTGCTCTAGTGCAACGGCGTCGGCCACCATCTGTTCGGCTTTTTCATCGTCACGCCCTTGCACGCGAAAGCCGCCGAAGATATTCACCGATTGCGGTGTCAGGCCCAGGTGCGCGCAAACCGGCACCGCACGCTCAGTCAACATTTTTACGGTTGGTGCTAACCAGGCACCGCCCTCAATTTTGACCATGTTGGCGCCCGCTTTCATCAATTCAGCGGCATTCGTACACGCCTGCTCGGGGGTTGTACAGCTCATAAATGGCATATCTGCCATTAACAAGCTATTCGGGCTGCCTGCACGCACGCAACGCGTATGATAGGCCAAATCGGCAACGGATACGGATAAGGTATCGCTTTTCCCTTGCAGCACCATACCTAAAGAGTCGCCCACCAGCAAAACAGGGACATCCTGTTGCTCAAACAGCTGAGCAAAGCTCGCATCATAGGCGGTAAGGGATGCAAACTTTTGTCCTTGTTGCTTCCATGTGATCAGATCAGTAATTGTGATTTTTTTCATTGTGTCTCCCAAAGCCTGAAACTGGGGCCCACCGATTAAGCGTGATCGCAGATACGGGTTAAACCGTTACGATCCACGCGCGTCAGGCACGCGGCGAGCGTACTGCCATCCGGCAAGCACAAGTCGGGGGCGATGTCGGCAAGTGGATAAAGCACGAACTCACGTACTTTCATGCCGTAGTGTGGCACCGTCAGTCGTGGGTGCTCGATAACACGGTCACCATAAAGCAAAATATCGAGATCTAAGGTTCTTGGGCCCCAACGTTCTGCTTTGCGTTCCCTGCCATAATCAAGCTCAATCGCTTGCGTGGCATCCAATAGTGTCAGAGGGTCAAGGTAGGTGTCCAGCGCAGCCACTGCATTGACATAATCAGGCTGATCCGCTGGCCCCATTGGCCGACTGGTATAAAGAGAAGACACGGCCACCCAAGAGCTTTGCGGCAGTGTTTTTAGTGCCGCAATCGCCTGTTGTGCTTTTTTTATCGGCTCACCTAGGTTGCTGCCAATCGCTATATACACTCGGTTCATGCGTCTGAGTTCGACTGCGGCTTGCGCCGACGCGGCGGCCCTTTACGACGGCGTGATTTAGGAGAGCGCGTGTTGCTAACCTTGTTGATCGCACGCACCATTTTTTGACGCCCACCCTGATCGGCGCGTTGAAAGTCTCGCCACCACGCACACAATGCTTCCGTGTCATCACCTTCTACCGCACCGCGCATTTCTAGCAAATCAAACGCCGCGCGGAATTTTTTCTCTTCCAACGTTTTGAATGCGCGCGCTCCCGTACGACGGGTCATGCGCATTTGTAATTGCCAGACTTCTCGCACCATCGCGGTAAAACGGCGAGGGATGGCAACGGTTTTTACTTGTTCGTCAACAATATCACTCGCCGCTACCATAAAGGCATCGTAGTAACTTAAACCACTTTCAAACGCCATTTCTTCAGCACGTGTCACCAAGGGATACCAAAGCATCGCCGCAAATAAGAAGGCGGGATTGATGCGCTGATCGTTAGCAACGCGTTTATCCGTTGAACGTAACACCTGCTCAAGCATTTGTTCAGTTTGACTGGTTTGCGCTTCAGTAAAGTGGGCCGCGACCGCAGGGAAAAGCTGCTGAAATAAGTTATACTCACGCAGCATTTGGTAGGTTGCAAGCCCCTGCCCCGCTTGCAGCAGCTTTAAGCTTTCTTCAAACATACGTGCTGCGGGAATGTCTTGTAATAAGGGCGCCAACTCAACCATCGGTGCCGCGGTTGCATCATTAATGGTCATGTCCAGCTTCACCGCAAAACGCACGGCTCGAAGCATACGTACCGGATCTTCTCGATAGCGCGTTTCTGGGTCCCCGATCAGGCGAACAACGCGATTGTTTAGATCGTCAAGTCCACCGGCATAATCACGAATGGAGAAGTCAGCAATGTTGTAATACAGTCCATTAATGGTGAAGTCGCGGCGCTGCGCATCTTCATCAATGGTGCCGTAGACATTATCGCGCAGCAGCATACCGTCTTCAGAACGTGCTGTTTGCTTGTCTTTTTTGTCTGGCTCGCTTTTGCCGTGATGACCTCGAAAAGTTGCCACTTCAATCACATCTCGTCCAAACAAGATATGGGCAAGGCGAAAACGGCGGCCAATCAGACGACAATTACGGAATAACTTTCGCACCTCATCCGGTGTGGCATTGGTGGCGATATCAAAGTCTTTGGGTTCGCGATCCAACAGCAGATCGCGCACCCCTCCGCCAACGAGGTACGCTTCATAGCCCGCTTTATGCAGGCGATAGAGCACTTTCAGCGCATTTTCGCTGATACCTTTGCGCGAAATGCCGTGTGCTTTGCGGGGGATAACTTCCAACTTAAGATCCTCAATTGCTCGTGTTTTACCATCACGATTCAGAACCTTACGGCAAAAGCTGGTCACTCGATTAAAGATAGCTCACCTCATATTTGATTGTTCGGGCCATGAAACAGCGGCATATAATATATCAGGGTGGGCCATTTTAGAATGCTGTCGTCACTTCCGTTTGTTTGGGTAAGTGCGTCAACGACCACGTATTGACCGCAAGATTCAGTAATTCAGTAGGCGTTGCCACCTTTTCCTCGGCGACTGCGTGTAAACCAAGAAACCGCATCGCTGCACGTAAGGCGGGCAGCGGGGCTTGATTATCAATAGCTGGCGCACGATTTTGTTTCGATAGTTTTTGCCCCTCCGCATTTAATGCCAACGGGAGGTGCAAATAGTGCGGCAGTCGCGCGCCTAACAGACGATATAATCCAATATGGCGTCCCGTTGGGATAATTAAATCCGCCCCTCGGACAATGTCTGTGACCCCTTGGTCTATATCGTCTAACACGACGGCAAGATTATACGCATAGAGCCCATCCCGGCGCTTAATGATAAAATCTTCGTTAGCCAATTGCTGATCAAGAGGCAGTGAACCATGCAGTCGATCGTTAAACGCTAACACTTCAACCGGACTTTTTAGCCTCACCGCAGCGTGTTCAGCCGCTTTGTTTTTATCTCGGCACCAACCTGGATAGACGCCACCAGCCTGTTTAATTTGACGCCGTGTACACGTGCAATAATACGCGCGTCCTGACGCTAGCCAAGCATCAATTTGCGCCTGATAATCGCCTAGATGCTGGCTTTGATAACGAACCGGACCATCCCAATGTAGGCCGTACGCCTCAAGCGTGCGCAGGATATCACTGGCCGCGCCCGGTTTTTCTCGTGGCGGATCGATATCTTCAATCCGTACCAGCCATCGGCCATGATGGGCGCGAGCATCTAAATAAGAGCCCAGCGCAGCCACCAATGAGCCAAAGTGTAAAGGGCCTGATGGCGACGGCGCAAAACGACCGATATAAGCAGCGTGCGATGTCATAATAAACGAATGAACTCGGATCTCAGCGCTAAGGGTGGACAGTGAATAGCGCAAATTGTACGGGGATCTTACATGAACACAAGCGTCTAAAAACACAAAAAGGGAGCCGAAGCTCCCTTTTATTTTATGGGGTGACTACTATTTTGTGGGATGATAGCCGCCCGCGATATTTTGCGCGCGACTCCCTCAGTGATGATTATCCCGCCATTTGCTTTTCTTTCAGCTCAGCGAGTGTTTTACAATCAATACATAGCTCGGCGGTTGGACGCGCTTCTAAGCGACGAACGCCAATCTCGATGCCACATGAGTCGCAAAAGCCAAAATCATCGTCTTCGATACGCTGGCGTGTTTTATCAATTTTCTTGATCAGCTTACGCTCACGATCTCGGTTACGTAACTCTAGGTTAAACTCCTCTTCCTGCGCTGCACGATCGACAGGATCGGGGAAATTTGCCGCCTCATCTTTCATATGATTCATGGTGCGGTCGACTTCTTCCCTGAGCTGATTGCGCCATGCATTGAGGATTTTACGGAAATGCTCGAGCTGTGGCTCGCCCATATATTCCTCTCCAGGTTTCTCCTGGTATGGCTTTAATCCAGCTAAGGCCAGGATGCCCAGCGATTTCTTTTCTTTGCTTTCTGGCATTCAGCTTCTCCTAAAAAACCTTGACATGACACGTGTCTGTCAAATGAGGGCGCTATCTATAGCAGAAAGCCTTTAGGGTGGCAATCTTTGATTTACGCCCCACAACGCCCAATGTGAACATGCTTACACTTTTGTTGTGTGAGCAACAAAAGGTACGGAATTAACCAGATTTAGCTCACTCGCTGACACCTGAGATTGATAGCAAATGACTTCAACCCCCGACGCCAGAGCATGATTGAGCAGCTGGTTATAATCCGGGTCGATATGGGGGGCACCTGTGACTTTTTCAATCCCCGAGTGCAAAACAACAAACAATAAAACCGCGCGATGTCCTTGTTCGACCATCGCAATCAGCTCACGGAGGTGTTTCTGTCCCCGCGTCGAGACAGCATCAGGGAATGCGCCCCAACCATCACGCTCTAATAAAGTGACACTTTTCACTTCTATATAGCAGTCGGATTTGTCATCGTCACGTAACAGCAAATCAATACGGCTATTTTCGCTGCCATAGCGTACTTCTGTCTGTAATTGTGCATAACCGGCTAGTTCAGGAATACGGTCAGCTTGCACTGCTTCAACGGCCAAGGTATTGGCACGCGTGGTGTTCACGCAAATCCAATCTCCCTGCTGAGTATGATTGAGCTCCCAACTGTGTGGATACTTACGCTTCGGGTTGTTTGACGTCGAGTACCACACAGTATCTCCGGGCGTTGCACACCCGGTCATCGCGCCAGTATTGGCACAATGGATGGTCAGGCGATCACCATTGTCTAAGGTCACATCGGTCAAAAACCGTTTATAACGACGCACTAAGGTTGCCGACGCTAGTGGTGGGGAAAACTGCATCTGCCGTTCCTGCTGATGATTAACAAAGGCTGAATTGATGCAGGCATTGGTATAACGCCCGCCCCTCATTGTCTCGCGGTATCGATTCATCCGACGCGGAAGAAGACGAAGCATATAAGCCAAAGCGTTGACAGGCAAATGTCTGTGTTGGCAAAGGTGGCAGGTGTAAGGCTTGTTGATGCTTAACGCCACGACGCAAGGTAATATGCGGAGTAAACGCATGACTGTCCGCGTTAGCGTGCCAAACAGGCAAGGTTTGTAAGTGATGGGCTAGATCAAACAATTCCGGCGGGGGTTGGTTGAACGTCACACACGCAATTTTCGGCTGCTCCCATACTTCAACACCTGAGGTAGTGAGAGAAAACGCAGGCAGAGCCAGGTTGCTTGCCGCGGCTTGGAGCGCAGGGAGCTTGGTATCAGGGACCTCACCCAAAAACGCCAAGGTGAGATGTAAGTTCTGATCGGGCACCGCGCGCCCCTCACCACAAAGATGATGGTGGTAGCGAACAAGTTGCTCCCGAGCGGCTTGATTGGTTTTCTCGTCCAAACCTAATGCGAAAAATAGTCGCATGGGCTCTCCTTTTACACTCAGTCCGTTAAAATAGCGGCTTTGATTCTGACACAAAGGGCAAATTCTTGTCTCAGCTTCCGATTGATACCGTGATTCCTGACCTTATCGCCGGGCTATCAACGCATCCACAGATCATCGTCTCTGCGCCACCGGGGGCCGGGAAGTCAACACGCTTGCCGCTCGCGCTGCTTGAGCAGACAACGCGCAAGGGAAAAATCGTGTTGCTGGAGCCGCGTCGGCTTGCGGCGCGCAATATTGCCCGCTTCCTCGCCCATCATTTGAATGAGCCTATCGGCCAAACGGTCGGGTTAAGAATGCGTGGCGAGACAAAAGTCAGTGCTAACACACGATTAGAAGTCGTGACCGAGGGGGTGATGACCCGCTTACTGCAAACTGACCCCATGCTCGACGGTGTGAGCCTGATTTTATTCGACGAGTTTCACGAACGCAGTTTGCATGCTGATCTTGCACTCGCATTAAGCTTAGATTGCCAAGCAGGATTACGTGACGATCTGCGCTTGGTGGTCATGTCCGCCACCTTGGATAATCAAGCCTTATGTCAGTATTTGCCCAACGCACTCACACTCGCCACTGAGGGGCGCAGTTTCCCGATTCATTATCAGTATCAGCCGCTTTCACGACACACATCGTGGGCAAGTGCTGTTGCCAGTGCGAGCTTGGATTTTATGGCTCAGCACAGCGGCTCGGCACTGCTTTTTCTTCCCGGTATGGGCGCAATTCGACAGGTTCATGACGCCATTAAAGGGCGCCTTCCTAATGACATGGATCTCCACTTACTCCACGGCAGCCTTGATATTTCAGCCCAGCAAGCGGCTATTTATCCCGCACCGGCTGGCATGCGCAAGTTAGTACTCACCACCAACATTGCTGAGACCAGCTTAACCATTGAAGGGATCCAGCTGGTGATTGATGCGGGACTTGAGCGCATGATCATGCATCAAGCGCAAACGGGCCTTGATAAGCTGGTGACAAGACAAGTCACGCGCAGTGCTGCGATCCAACGAGCGGGCCGCGCAGGTCGCCTCGCACATGGACACTGCTTACGGCTTTATAGTGAAGAGCAATTTCAGCGCTTACCAGTTGCACCGACTGCGCCTATTTTGCGTGAAGATTTAACCGATCTTGCCCTCAATGTGATCCAGTGGGGCTGCGACGTCAAAGATTTACATTGGCTTGACGTACCGCCCACCAAACATTGGCAAGCCGCCTGTCTAAGACTGACACAATTAGGGCTGATTGATGCACGCCACGGATTAACCACCTTGGGGCAACGCGCAAGCCACTTGGCAGCCAGCCCTCGTACTGCCGCCATGTTGGCACGCGTTGAAAAAGCCGATACCTCGACGCTATCCACCGCGTGCTGGCTGGCGGCGTGGGCCGAAAAACCCATGACCTCGGGGGCCTCACTGGCACTTATCGACCAATTGCGCGTAGCGATGTCCTACAAAGACTATCAGCACCGCGCACAGTCACTAGCCCGTAGTGTTGGCATTGCCTTGCAACCTCAGTTCGATGATACCCTGCTGCCGCTACTGGCCGCTAACATTTGGCCAGATAGAATCGCACTGGCACGCGGAAAATCGGGCCGCTTTATGATGGCCAATGGCCACGGCGTCATCTTGGACAGCCAAGACCCACTCAGCCGCGCCGACGCCATCGTCATCTGTGATGTAATGGCCGGTGATCAGGGGGACAGTCGGGCCTATAGTGCGATTGCTCTCTCACTGACTGCGCTTCAAGATGCGCGTCCCGATTTATTTAGCCATCGCGATGTGGTCGCATGGGATGATAAACGTGGCACGCTGAAAGCAGAAAAGCAGCAATGTTTGGGCGAATTAGTCCTCGCTTGCGAACCGCTCGACACGCTGAGTGCCGAGCAGCAAACACAAGGGCTATTGGATGCCGTTCGCCAAAAAGGCATTGATGCATTGAATTGGCAGAGCCCCAGCCAGTCCTTGCTAACGCGTGCACGCTGCGCCCAAGCATGGGGATTGGATATTGCGCTGCCGTCACTCAGCGATGCAGACTTACTCGCTTCGCTCGATACCTGGCTGGCCCCCTTTATTCATGACATGTCACGCTGGCAAGCGCTCCAGCAATTGGATCTCAAACCCGTGTTGGAAGCCTGGTTCGGCTTTGCGGTGACCAAGCAATTAAATGCGGCACTGCCCACACATATAACAGTGCCAACCGGGTCGCGTTATCCACTGCGTTATACCCCGGACAGTGCACCGGTACTGGCCGTGAAAATGCAAGAAATGTATGGACAGGCACAAACTCCAATGCTCGCCAACGGCCACGTTGCCGTGCAAGTTGAGCTGCTCTCACCCGCCGGACGTCCATTACAAATTACCCAAGATCTCGCCGGCTTTTGGCAAGGGAGTTATAAAGAGGTGCAAAAGGAAATGAAAGGGCGCTACCCTAAGCACCTTTGGCCGGATGATCCGGCTAACCATGCACCAACGCGTCAAACCAAACGCCATTTTAACCAGAGTTAATCGATTGTATGGCCGATAAAAAAACACGTTCACACGCGAGCAATAAAAAACGTTCATCACCGAAGCGTCAGCCGAACAAAGCCGCCGCTAAACCGAGCTGGAGCAAACGCTTGTTAAGCTTCGGATTGAAGTGCAGCTTGGTGGGGATCGCTGCCGTTGTCATGCTCGGTATTTATCTGGATGGTAAGATACAAGACCGTTTTAGTAGCGGCCAAATTTGGCAGCTTCCGGGCGTGGTATATGGCCGAGTGATTAACCTCTCACCAGGTAGCGATGTATCACTCCTTCAACTGCGTCAGCAATTGGATGCGCTGAATTACCAAAAAGTACGCACGCCGAAGCGCCCTGGTGAATATTCGGCCTCACAAACACGGCTTGAAATCATTCGTCGTCCGTTTGATTTTGAAGATGGCCCGGCGCCCGCACGACATGCGATGCTGAGCTTTGGCGATAATCAAGTCAACCAGATTACTGACGTTAACGCCAACCAATCGCTAGGGCTTTTACGCATCGAGCCGAAATTACTGGGCATGATGGAGTCTGGCATCAATGAGCAACGCCTATTTTTACCCCGAGAGCGTTTCCCAGAGTTTTTAGTCGAGGCGTTACTCACCACAGAAGATCGAGATTTTTATCACCATGAAGGCGTTTCACCCTCGGGGATCTTACGCGCACTCGTGGCTAACATTCGCGCCGGTCGTACCGTACAAGGCGGCTCTACCTTAACGCAACAGCTGGCTAAAAACCTCTTTCTCACCCGCGATCGCACCTTGTGGCGAAAAGCGCAAGAAGCCTACATGGCATTGATCCTCGATTTTCGCTACAGCAAGGATAAACTGTTAGAAGCCTACTTTAACGAAGTCTATCTGGGACAAAATCGTGGCGAACCCGTACATGGTTTTCCGTTAGGCGCGCGACTCTATTTTGGACGTCCGATTAGCGAGTTACGGGTAGACCAACTGGCGCTGCTCGTGGGGATGGTAAAAGGGCCTTCCTACTACAACCCGTTCCGCCACCCTGAACGCGCGAAAAGTCGTCGCGATCTGGTGCTACGACTGATGCTAGAGCAAAATCGACTGTCAAGCGCCGATTACCAAGCGGCAGCCAGCCGTCCGCTTGATATTCAAAAAACGCCTACTCTATCGCGTCCTCAACCGGCTTACTTTGATCAACTCAAAGAAGAAATCCGTCATAAAGTCGGTGATAAATATGCCGCTGGCGCTGGGTTACGTATTTTCACCACCCTTGATCCTGTGTCACAGCAAGCGATTGAGCGTGCGGTGACCGAAAAGGTGAAGGCGCTTAAACATCGCGCAGGAAATCAACTAGAAGCCGCCGCCGTGATCGCAGACAGACGAAGTGGCGAGGTCCGTGCCATGGTGGGTGGCGCTCGCCCGGGCTTTGCAGGCTTTAACCGTGCCTTAAATGCGAAACGCGCTATCGGTTCACTCGCCAAACCTGCGGTTTATTTGACTGCATTAAATCAGCCTGAACGCTTTCAGCTCACCAGTAATATTGACGATAAGCCCATTCGTTTAGAAGGCAGTCAAGGGAGCAGTTGGCAACCTCGCAACTATGATCGCCAATACCGCGGCACCGTGTCGTTACTGACCGCCTTGGCAAAATCCTATAACGTGCCAACGGTCAACCTCGGCATGCAACTGGGGTTAGAAAATGTGGTTAACACCTTTGGTCAATTGGGGGCAAAAACTGACACCATTCCACGCGTTCCCTCTCTGCTTCTGGGGGCATTTAGCATGAGCCCATTTGAGGTCACTCAAGTCTACCAAACACTGGGCAATGCAGGGCAAAGGGCCCCATTAACGGCTCTGAGGGCCGTTACTACCAAAGAAGGTCAAGGTTTGTATCAAAACTGGCCCAAAGCGGAACGTGTTGTGGCTGAGCAAGCCGGTTGGCTGACCTTGTATGCGATGAAGCAAGTGGTGAAACAGGGAACAGGGCGTTTCTTGCAGCAACGTCATCGCCATGCAGCACTCGCAGGCAAAACGGGGACAACAGATGATAACCGTGATAGCTGGTTCGTCGGTATCGACGACAAAGAAGTCACCACGGTGTGGTTGGGCCGCGATGATAATCAATCGACAGGGCTCACCGGGGCCTCTGGTGCTTTACGTGTTTATGATGATTATTTAAATCGTCGAGGCGCGACACCCTTGGCACTCCCTTGGCCTGCCGACATCACCACCGTGGCGGTCAGCCAACAAGGTAGCCAATACGCGCTAAATTGTCGTGGTGAGACGTCGCTCCCCATATGGGACATAAACGGCCAGTTTGCCAAGCGATGTCGCCAGCCGGATCCCGTCGGTTGGCTTAAAGGTTTATTTAATTGACACCTTGTCCACTCGATACGCGTTTGTATACCAAACAGCGAGCAAAAAAACGCCCCAGCCATACTGACTGGGGCGGTGTGGTATTTAGCTACGCAAGCCGGTGCCTTTAGAAATCAAGCGCCAAGCCAGCGCGTATAAGCCGATAATAAACAGTAACAGCACCCCAAATGATGTCATGATCCCCACATCGGATACCCCTAAAAAGCCATAGCGAAACGCGTTAACCATATACACGATAGGGTTCAGCTTAGACACCCCTTGCCAAAACTCAGGCAACAGCGACAGCGAATAAAACACGCCACCGAGATACGTTAGCGGGGTCAGTATAAAGGTCGGGATCAGGCTGATATCGTCAAACGTTTTGGCAAAGATGGCGTTAATCAGGCCACCTAACGCAAACACGGCAGAGGTCAGCGTCACCGTGGTGACCACGATAAATGGATGCGCGATTTGCAAATCCACAAAGAACAAGGACGTCATCGTCACTAAAGCCCCCACTGCTAAACCACGGCACATGCCTCCGCCAATATAACCGGCAATAATCACATAGTTAGGGATGGGCGCGACTAACAGCTCCTCGATATTATGCTGAAACTTGGCACTAAAAAAAGAAGACGCCACATTGGAGTAGGAGTTAGTGATCACTGACATCATGATTAAGCCAGGAACGATATACTCCATGTAACTGAAACCTTCCATCTGACCGATACGCGACCCAATCAAATTACCGAAAATGACAAAGTACAAGCTCATGGTAATCGCGGGCGGGACCAAGGTTTGCACCCAGATCCGAGTAAAACGCGCCACTTCTTTGTGAATGAGGGTACGAAATGCAATCCAATACAAGGCATTCATGCGTGCTCCTCCCCATTTTTCTGAATTAAGGTGACAAACAACTCTTCTAAACGGTTGGCCTTATTACGCATGGATAATACTTGCACTCCCTGTTGTGACAACTGCTCAAAGACCGGGGTTAATCCCATTGACTTGCTGACTTCCACCTCCAAGGTATTGGTGTCAGTGGTCTGCCAGTTCACGCCCTCAAGCGCATTGAGCTGATGCCCAGGTTGGAGGTCGAGAATAAAGGTCTCAGCATCTAACTTCGATAACAACGCCTTCATCGAGGTATCTTCGACCAGCTGCCCCCGATTGATAATGCCAATATTACGGCACAGGGTTTCGGCTTCTTCCAGATAATGGGTGGTGAGAATAATGGTGATCCCTTGACGATTAATCTGGCTTAAAAAGTCCCACATAGAACGGCGCAGCTCAATATCGACGCCTGCGGTTGGCTCGTCCAGAATCAGCAAACGCGGCTCGTGCATCAAGGCACGGGCTATCATCAACCGCCGTTTCATTCCACCCGATAAATTACGCGCGGGCTCATGGCGCTTGTCCCACAAATCCAGTTGTGAGAGATATTTCTTCGCACGCGCTTTGGCTTGCGCTCGCGGCACCCCATAGTAGCCAGCTTGGTTCACCACAATTTGCTGCACTTTCTCAAACTGATTAAAGTTGAACTCTTGTGGCACCAGACCAATTTGCTTTTTCGCCTCCACCTTTTGGGTGTCCAAGTCATAGCCAAAAATACTGACCTGCCCTTGGGTTTTATTGACCAGCGAACTCAGTATGCCAATAGTCGTGGATTTCCCCGCGCCATTTGGCCCTAGCAGCGCATAAAAATCGCCCTCCTCGACCGAGAGCGATACGCCTTTCAATGCCTTCACATTGGACCCGTACGTTTTGACGAGATCCTTGATTTCAATTGCTTTCATAAGCTCCCGTTAAGATAAAATCAGCATCATGCTGTCTGACGCATCAATGTTGCTATGGTAACCGGTATTGGTCTGAGAAACACCGCCACAAAAAAAGGGTTAATCGCACCGAGGGCGGCGATTAACCACGATCCATGCTATCGCGACTTTGCCTTTTGGAAATAAATGCGCGTTGAGAATAAATACGCTTTGGCAGTCAATACGCTTACGCAGGCATGACTTCGACTAATCGATTGGCCGCTTCGAGTGCAGGCTTGCGCGAAGTGAAGATGTGCGCGTCACGTACCCAATCACCAATATGCAGGCGCTGCAGTTGCTCTCGCGTTTCATCATGCGGGCAAAGTAAAAATACCGTGCAATTCGCTTCACGCGCATCTTTGATTGCGTTTTCCAATGCCAGCCCTACCGTCATGTCCAGCATAGGCACATCACTTAAGTCGAGGATCATCACCCGAAACTCACTGATATGAGCGTGCTGACGGGCAATGGCCTTTGAGACACTGAAGATCATCGGGCCAGACAAGTAGAAAAAGAGTACGTGGCCATTGCTGGCATCTAGAAGCGCACGCTCTTCATCATTTAACGGCACCTCATCGTCTTCCGCATCACTGATGGCCCGTACCTGTTTTGCCTGCTCGCGACTTAATCGCTCGATCACCAGTAAGTTAGCAATAAAGACACCCAGGCCCACCGCGACAATCAGATCAACAAATACAGTCAACGCCATCACACCGTACATGATACCGGTTTGCTGCAAGCTGATTTTGTGCGCGCGATGTAGAAAGCTCCAATCGAGAATATTAAAACCGACATAAAGCGCAATACCGGCAAGCACAGCCATTGGGATCGGCGCCGTTAATGCCCCCGCCACTAACACGACTGCGGCTAAAATAGCGGCACGGAATATCCCCGATAACGGTGAACGCGCCCCGACTTGTACATTGACCACAGTGCCCATGGTAGCACCGGCCCCCGGCAGTGCGCCAAACAGGCCTGCAATCATATTGGCGACGCCCTGGCCGCGCAATTCACGGTCGGAATTATGTTCTTGGCGAGTCAGCGAGTCGGCAATCACTGCGGTCAGTAAGGTGTCTATGCATCCTAACGTCCCCAGCACCAGGGCATCAATGACCATGGTGGTCAAATGCTCGGCGGTGATATGAGGCACTACTAGCGAGGGTAAACCGGTCGGGATCTCACCAATACGGCGGATGCTCTCGACATCAAAAAGCAGTACCGACACCAAGGTAATACTGACTAAGGCGACAAGTTGAGCCGGGATAAAACGACGATATTTGGCAGGAAAGTAAAACAAAATACCCAAGGTGAGCACACCAAGAAAAACTTCTTTAATATCGGCATTGATCACTAAATCCGGTATCGCTGTCAGGGTGCCTAAGACGCCGCCGGACGGTGTTGCTTGCCCTAATAATGGTGCGAGTTGGAGCAAAATCAAGATCACGCCAATCCCCGACATAAAACCGGACACCACGCTATACGGCATCAAGGTTACGTATTTTCCCAGCCGCAAACTGCCAATCAGCACTTGAAACGCGCCCGCCATCATCACCACAGTAAAGCCCATGGCAAGGCCACCTTCGGGGTAACGCGACATCATGGCGGTGAGTACCGCGGTCATAATGACTGTCATCGGCCCCGTAGGCTCTGATATCAGCGTCGAAGATCCACCAAATAGCGACGCGACCAGCCCCACCAAAATCGCTCCCCATAACCCAGCCTCAGCGCCAGCACCGGAGGCAACACCAAAGGCGAGCGCCAATGGTAATGAGATAATCGCGGTGGTCACCCCGCCGAATAAATCCCCCTTTAATGACAACTGCGCAAATCGTCCTTTATCAAACACGCACTACCTCGACTGCCGTTAAGATTATGATAGAGCGAACAGTATACGAATTTTCTCGTATTAACCTATCCGAGCAGTGGTTGAAAGCGTCACAGCGTGATCCGCTGGACGCGACCGATGTAAAAAATATGAATATTGATCTCAGTATATTTCACACCTCAAGAGTGCGGTATAGTGACGATTGATAACTTTGCCAACAGACTGAGTGAGCATGGCCCAGATAAAAGCGTTATTTGCCAACAATAAAGCCTGGTCAAAAGACATTCGTGATACGGATCCCCAGTTTTTTGCCGACCTAGCGAAAGAGCAGCACCCGGAATATTTGTGGATTGGTTGTGCCGATAGCCGTGTGCCTGCTGAGCGACTAACAGGATTAGACTCTGGCGAGCTGTTTGTGCATCGCAATGTCGCCAACCAAGTGATCCACACGGATTTAAACTGCTTGTCGGTCGTGCAATATGCCGTTGATGTGCTACAAATCAAGCATATTATTGTCTGTGGTCATTACGGATGTGGCGGGGTGCATGCCGCGATTGAAAATCCCGAACTGGGTCTTATCAATAATTGGCTATTACATATTCGCGACCTTTACCTTAAGCATAAAAGCTACCTGAGCCAATTGCCGCCCCAAGCGCGTGGTAATCGTTTATGTGAAATCAATGTCGCTGAGCAGGTTTATCATTTAGGCAACTCCACCATTTTACGCGCTGCCTGGGAACGAGGCCAAGATGTCAATATCCATGGCTGGTTTTACGACACCACGGACGGGATCTTACGCGATCTCGGTATGACAGCGAACAGCCGTGAATCGTTAGAGATACACTATCAAGCGGCGATGAGCCATTTGGTCCCCGGCGCGGCCACACATCCTCTCTATGAAAATTGACACAATGCTGACGCTATAATGCTTGTGCGCGGTGGTGAATAGTTGTACAACACGACCATGACTCCGATCACACCTTCATCCCGCGCTACGCATCGCTCTCGGCTACTCTTGTGGCTGATGGCGAGCCTGATGCTGTTTGCGGTGATCGCTAATGCCGTGGCGAAATCTCATGTTTCACCGTGGCAGCCAAATCAGCAAATTCATACGCTGCAACACACACCGGCCCTACTGTCGACCGCAAGAGCCAGCGTTGCATTGCCAGCCCCTTTATTGGATGACGATCCCCAACCGCCAAATTTAGCCGCCCTTTTTCCTCCCACGCACGTTAGTCTTGCTTGGCACCTCATCGCCTTTTTGTGCGTGCTTGGGGTGTATCTCCCCCGCCAATATCTTGCATTTTCGCTCCCCCGCCTCGGAGGCTGGCGAGAGCACAATCTGCAATATCGCTTTATTCATTCGCGTTAATCGTTCGCTTTCCTGAAGGCCTGTGCGCCTTAATCCCCCCAGTAGCGACATCGAGTTCACACTCGATGTGAGGTTTGCTGTGCACGATGCACAGCCAAGGAGAAAAAATGAATAAAGCAACTCCCGTTAATCGGTATGCATTCTGGCACTATGCTGTATTGGTGCTGATGCTAGTCGTACTCACCATGCAGGCATTACCGAGCTTTTTTGGCGATCATCCTGTAGTGCGCGTGTCTCATCACTCTCACCACGCGCTACAAGGCTGGCTAAACGCCCATCCAGAGGCCGTCAGTGAAGTACGTTATGACTCGCAAGGGAATGTCACCTTAATCACGCCCGATATTAGCCAGCAACAGAACGTACAACAGCAATTAAAAGGCGCCCTAGGTGCCGATGCGGAGATCACTCTCGATTATTTATCCGCAGCGCCCGCGTGGCTATCACGCCTAGGCGCCGAGCCGGTTAAGCTAGGGCTAGATCTGCGCGGTGGCGTCCAATTATTACTGTGGGTCGACACCGACCAAGCACTGACCCATCAAGCAGACGCCTTGCTCCAAAGCCTCAACCTTTGGTTAGACAGTCAACGCTTGCCGCCGACCGCGAGCCTCAACCAGCAGGATAAAACCACGGTGCAATTGCCGATGTTAAATGCCGCTGATCGTACCAAAGTGAGCGGTTGGTTTACTGAGCATTATCCGCAATGGCGCTTTAGCAGTGCCACCCATCGCTGGCAAATGACAGATACCGAGCGTGAGGCCATGCGTCATCAAGCCGTACGTCAGAATATCGATATTCTGCGCAAGCGTATCGACGCGTTAGGCGTGGCCGAAGCCAGTGTGCAACGTCAAGGCAAAGACTATATTCGTATCGAACTACCTGGCGTGCATGATCCTAAGCAAGCCAAAAGCGTGATTGGTGCCACCGCTTCACTCGCATTCTATGCCCTCGATCCTACCAGCCCTAAACCACTATACGATGCGCAGCACAATGCCGTACCGCTCGCGCGCCATGCCATTTTAGGCGGTGAACATATTATTGATGCGCGCACCAGTGTCGATGAAATGCGCCGTCCTCAAGTCGACATTCGCCTGGATAAACAAGGTGGCGAGACCATGCTTGCGTTTACTCGTCGGCACTTGGGCGATCCAATGGCGACCGTTTATCGCGAGTACCAAGCCAATGCGCAGGGCGATCTGGTGGCTCACGAGCGCGTGATCAACGTAGCGACCATCCAAAGTGCGCTCAGTGATCGCTTTCGGATCACGGGGCTATCGAGCCCAGAAGAAGCGCGTAACCTCTCGATGCTATTGCGTGCCGGCGCATTAACCGCCCCCATTAAAATCGTCGAAGAGCGCGCCATTGGTCCCACCTTAGGTGCTGAAAATATTAAAGCAGGCTTTTCCGCACTGGCTGTCGGCATGATCGGCATGGCTATCTTTATGGTGCTTTGGTATCGCCGTTTTGGCTGGGTGGCGATTGTGTCGCTTACTGCCAACCTCATGATGCAAGTCGGCCTTCTCGCGCTACTGCCCGGTGCTGTGCTGACGTTGCCAGGCATCGCAGGCCTTGTACTCACGGTAGGCATGGCGGTCGATACCAATGTGCTTATCTTTGAGCGTATTCGCGATCGCTTGCGAGCGGGCGCAAGCCTAGCCAATGCCATTGATACCGGCTATCGCGCGGCGTTTAGCACGATTTTTGACGCCAATATCACCACCTTGATTTCTGCGGCCTGTTTGTACGCCGTCGGCTCTGGCCCCTTACAAGGGTTTGCCACCACTCTGATTCTGGGACTGTGCGCCAGCATGATAACCGGCATTGTTGGCACCCGAGCCATCATCAATCCGATTTGGGGGCGTGATCGCCGCCGCGCGGTGACCATTTAAGGAATGAATACCATGAACTTAACCCAAGCCCGCTATACCAGCTTCGCTCTCTCCGCGCTGCTAATGACCATGAGCATCTGGGCGATTACGTATTATGGCCTGAACCTAGGCATCGACTTTACCGGCGGTATCGTGATTGACTTCGCGCTACCAAGCTTGGCTGGCAGTGATACGCTGATCCCAGCCCTGCACAGTCAGTTTGGCGATCTGGCCACGCTCAAGGCAAGTACCACACAGGGACAGTGGCAGTTAGTGTTGCCCCACTCCTCTCAATGGCAAGATCCTCAACAGGTGATGGTACAAATCAGTACTGCGCTGTCGATGCCAGTGAGTTTGATTCAAGCGGACGTGGTCGGCCCTCAGGTCGGTCAGGTCATGTTTGAGCAAGGTGGCTTAGCCCTACTGGTTGCCTCGTTGGCGATCATGCTTTATTTGGCGATTCGCTTTGAGTGGCGACTCGCCCTAGCAGCCATAGGCGCGCTTATACACGATGTCACCCTCACCTTGGGGCTACTCGCCATTCTCGCCGTGCCCATGGATCTCAATGTAATTGCCGGGTTGCTAGCTGTAATCGGTTACTCGCTCAATGACTCGATTGTGATCGGCGACCGGCTGCGCGATGTCCTAAGGGCCAAACCGAACCAATGTGTTTATATCAGCACCAATATTGCGGTCTGCGAGACCTTCTCGCGTACCTTGATCACTGCCGGGACGACGCTGTTTACCATCGGATGCTTGTTGATACTGGGTGGCGATGCACTGTATGGCTTTGCCCTAACGCTGTTTGTGGGGGTGCTCACTGGAACTTGGTCATCGGTCGCCGTCGCATCTTGCCTACAAGAAATACTGGGGCTATCGGCTTCACATTATCAGCGTGCGCCAGAGCATGAGGGGACGTGCTAACCCACCGAACCCGCTATGTTTCCTACAAAAGTCGCTACAAAAAAAACCGAGCAAGCGCTCGGTTTTTTCATTTCTCGTAATAACTACCGGTCACTCTGTGATGACAAGCGTTACGCGTCGCTGCGGAGATTAATCCAACGGGATCACTTTACCGATATACGGCAAATGGCGATATTTTTGAGCATAATCAATCCCAACCCCGACAACAAATTCATCCGGGATAGTAAAGCCAAGCCAATCGACTGTCACATTCACTTCGCGGCGCTCGGGTTTATCGAGCAGGGTACAAATACGTACCGAGTTTGGCTCACGCAGCGATAAGATTTCGCAGACTTTACTGAGCGTGTTGCCGGTATCAATGATATCTTCAACCAAAAGAATGTCTTTTCCTTTGATGTCGTCATCCAAATCTTTAAGAATGCGCACGTCACGCGTGCTTTCCATGCTATTGCCATAGCTTGATGCGGTCATAAAGTCGACCGAATGTGGCAAGTCAATCGCGCGACATAAATCCGCCATAAAGACGAACGAGCCACGCAGCAACCCGACCAAAACAAGGTCGTTTGAGTCTTTATAATGCTCATTGATCTCGGCGCCCAGGGCTTTTACTCGCGCCTGTACGTCCTGTTCTGAAATCATCACTTCAACGGTGTGTTTCATATCTGCCCCGATGGTTTGTCCCCACGATCGCGGGGGTCACTAACAAAGGTGGCATAGTCTAGCACTAAATCGATTGCGGATCCCAGTCACGCCGGTTGTCAGCTATTTGCACCCGCAAACTAGTTAACTATCACACTGATTGATAAGAAAAAATAATCCATGACTGTCTTTTTAATAATGAATGACTTTTTTTGCAGACAAAATTACCGTTTTACGGCCTAGATCAGCTTTACGCCCGTTGTCAGACGATAAATAGCTGGTATAAACTCAATATCGCTAATAAGAAAATTGTTAGCACAAACAATAATTAATTTGTACAAACCAAAAATAAGTTGGCAGGTTTTAGGATGGCTCAATCAAATGAAAGAACAAGGACGCGACTGTCGCCGGAAAGGCGTAAAGAGCAGTTATTAACTTGTGGTTTAGATGTCTTTGCGAAACGCGGTATTGGCCGCGCTGGGCACGCGGATATCGCAGACATGGCGGACGTTTCCGTCGCGACCGTCTTTAACTACTTTCCTACGCGCGAAGATCTTGTGGAAGAAATCCTTGCACAAACCGAAAAGCACTTTATTGCGTTGATTAATGAGTGTACCGAGCAAGATCAATCGATGCGCGGCGCATTAAACTGTATCACATCACAGATAATTGATACCGCACTCGCCGATAAAGCGTGGATGAAAGTCTGGTTTGAATGGAGTACGTCGATTCGCGAGGATATTTGGCCACGTTTTGTCAAAGGCAGTCGAGATGCGGTTGATCAGTTCGAGAACGTATTTAAACGTGGCATCGAAAAAGGCGAAATGACAGATAGCCATCAACCCAGAGAGCTCGCCAGCATGCTAGCAGGGGTCTGTTATGTGCTATTTTTACAAGCCCACCAACAGCCCGATAAAGCGGCGCTTAATGCCATGGCCCAGCATTACATTGATGTATTATGCCAGCATGGCTAAACGCCATGGCACGATAGAAAGCCAACGTCACGTTGGCTTTTTAATGCGTCATCCATGCGCGTTAGGGATCGATAAAGCTCGGTCCATCATTGAACAAAACGGGCTCATGAGAACGAATATTTAAACGCACTTTTTCTCCGACCGACAGCGGCTCTCGAGCGTGAACTGACAACTTCTGCCCATGAATATCAATGGTGTAGCGGCTGCTATCTCCCATAAACTGTTGTGACAAGACCTGTCCCTCGCCCTGCTCGTCTGCCCGAATACTTAAAAATTGTGGCCGGAGTAACCACCAATGCGGGCCGGGATGACAATGTACAGGACGCGGCCAAGGGCCAAGTGGTGTCTGCATTTGCTCTTGCTCAGACACGGTTACAGGAACATAAGACCCTTGACCAAGAAAGTCTGCCACAAAGCGGCTTGCAGGCTGATAATAGACCTCTGTGGTATCACCGAACTGTTCAATAAGGCCTTGATTCATTACGGCCAATTTATCGGCAAAGGCAAAGGCTTCTTCGCGACTGTGAGTCACCAAAATCGCTGTCACACCCTGTGATTTAAAAATACGCCGGATCTCTTCAATCAAGTCGTGGCGTACCTGGGTGTCAATGTTAGAAAAAGGCTCGTCCAGTAATAACAGATCGGGTTCATAGGCAAGCGCACGGGCAATCGCTACCCGTTGCTGTTGACCACCGGATAATTGATGCGGATAACGATCTCCAAGGTCAGTTAAATGGACCAATTTAAGCATGTCAGCCACTTTGCTCGCTCGCGCTTGAGCGGCCAACTGTGAAAGTCCAAACCCGATATTCTCTGCAACGGTTAGGTGCGGAAAAAGCGCATAATCTTGAAAGATCATACCGATATTACGCTGCTCAGGTGGCACAGAGTGATGCTCATTATCCATGACTTTACAGCCAATCGATAGCGTCCCTGCCGATAGCGGCATTAAACCTGCCATTGCTTTTAACAAAGTGGTTTTTCCGCAGCCACTGGCACCGAGTAGGCAAACAATCTCTCCAGGTGCCACTCGCAACGATAAATCTTTTAAGACAGGCGTGCCGTTATAGCTGCAGGTCAGGTTTTTAATCGACAAGGCGCACTTCATTGATATTTCTGCTCCAATGACCGGTTAATCAAGATAAGCGGAATTAAGCCAACCACTACCAGTAAAATTGCCGGTAATGCAGCATACTCTAGGTGTTCATCAGAGGTAAAGTTGTACACATAGGTGGCCAGTGTTTCAAAGTTAAATGGGCGCAGTAAAATAGCCGCATTAAGCTCTTTCATCGACTCAATAAACACCAGCAACATCGCAATAAGCGTACCACGACGAATTAAAGGCAGGTGCACGCGGCGAATGACCCCTGTGGTTGTGCAGCCCATGGTTCGCGCCGCCATATCGAGCGAAGGGGGGATTTTGGCCATGCTTGATTCGATACTACCAATGGCAACGGCACTAAAGCGCACTACAAATGCTGCCAGCAAAGCGACCATGGTCCCTGACAGTACCAGTCCTGGCCGGCCCCATCCATAGGCGGTGGCAACATCATTAATGACATGATCACCGCGCGTAAGCACCAGCATTACCCCGATAGCGAGCACGGTGCCGGGTACCGCATAGCCCATAGATGCCAGACGCATTGGCGCAACACTAATACCATCACCACGTAAGCGACGATAGACATTCACCGTCCACGCAATAGCCACCGCGATAACAGCCGCCAACGTCGAGGTATAAAAGCTGTTATAGCTAAACGCGGCGAAATCACTGATGGCATTTTTTTCATAGTAGTGCCATGCGTACATCACCAACTGTAAAAGCGGTAAGATAAAAGCCAATGATAATAGGCTCCAGCACCAGACTACTACGCCTACTTTACGCCAGCCTCGCAAAGGCGTTTTCTCGATTGCGTCACTGCTTGAGCTTGGACTAAATTGGGCTTGTTTACGTCGTCCATAACGCTCGGCACTGATTAAAAGAAAAATCGCCATCAGCATTATCGCGGATATTTTAGCTGCTGCCGTTAAGCTTGAATAACTCAACCAAGTATCATAGACCGCCGTGGTCAGTGTGCTAACGGCAAAATAATTGACCGTACCAAAGTCGCCCAACGCCTCCATCGCCACCAGCGACGCGCCAACGGCAATAGCGGGCCGGGCTAGCGGAAAAGAAATTCGGCGAAAACTCTGAAGTGGCGAGCAACCCAACAGGCGGGCAGAATGAGTCAAGGTCACACTTTGCTCCATAAAAGCAGCGCGTGTTAATAAGTAAATATAAGGGTACAGCACCAGCGCTAAGACAAAGCAAGCCCCCGTTAGCGTACGCATATCGGGGAACCAATAATCGGTCACGCTTTGCCATTCAAAGGCATACCGTAAAGCGCGCTGCAACGGCCCAGCATAATCAAACCAGTCCGTATAGATATAACCGATAATATACCCGGGCATCGCCAGCGGTAGGACCATCGCCCATTGCAATTGTCGGCTGCCAGGGACCTGATACATCGCCAGCATCCACGCTGTCGGGACACCCAGTATCATCGCAATCGCGACCACACCAACCACTAAAAGACTGGTATTTAGGGTATAGGTAGGGAGCACGGTCTGGAACAGGTGAGGAAAAATATCACCTGTATCACCAACCGCGGTGTAAAAGATCGCTAAGCTCGGCAAAACCAGCAACAGGGCTAGGCCCCAGCTGCTGGTTTTTATAATGGGTAATCTATCTCGCATGGCCTACTACATTAAGGCGTCAGAGAAAGACAACAGGGGCGGTCGTCGCCCCTACGCGAGGGTTTATAGGTCGAACTGAACTTCATCCAACAGCTTCACTGATTGGGCATAGTTATCAGCAATCGCCTCTAACGGCATTGGGTCGTGCTTATAATCCCCCCAAGATGCCACTAGCTCAGACTTCTCGATACCCGCTTTCACCGGCTCTTCGAAGTTAACCTCAGCATACATATGCTGCGCTTTGTCTGACGTTAAAAATTCCATAAGTTTAAGCGCGTTTTCTTGGTTCGGTGCGTACTTCGCCATCGCCATACCACTCACATTGACATGTGTCCCATGAGTATTCTGGCCCGGATAATTTAGATAAACCGCTTCCGCCCACGCTGTTTGCTCTTCATCGTTTAGCATCTTACCTAGGTAATAGCTATTCCCTAGCGACACATCACAGAGCCCTTCTTTAATCGCTTTTACTTGCGCGCGATCGTTACCTTGTGGTTTGCGCGCGAGGTTGTCTTTTACACCTTCTAGCCATTCTTTGGCTTTCGCTTCACCATGGTTTTCAATGATAGCGGACACAAGAGAGACATTATAAGGGTGTTTGCCTGAACGGGTACAAATCTTGCCTTTCCATTCGGGTTTTGCCAAGTCAAGATAGTCAAAATCGTCACCTAACTCGCCAACTCGCTCCCGAGAAGAGTATACCGCACGTGCACGCGTTGTCAGCGCTACCCACTTATCTTCACTATCACGAAACTGTTCAGGCACATTGCTATCAATCACATCGCTTTGAACCGCTTGCACCACATCTTGGTTTAACAGCTCTTTAAGGCGTGAAATATCAACCGTAAGAAGGACATCTGCTGGGCTATATTCGCCTTCCTGCTTGACCTTTTCTGCCATGCCTTTTTTAGCAAACTTAACGTTTACCTTGATGCCAGTCTCTTCAGTAAACGCATCAAATATGGGTTCAATCAAAAACGGTTGGCGATACGAGTAGACATTCACTTCTTCAGCCGCGAACGCAGTACTTGTTCCTAGCAGGCTAGCCGTCACAGCCGAGGCAATCAGCAGTTTTTTCATCGTAACAGTCCTTAAATATGATGATAAATGATAACGAATCTTACTTTCGTTAGTATACATAGAATGACTGGATGCTCAATATCAATAGGATCAAAAAAACGAAACCCTACTGTAAAAATGTAAGGTTTCGTTTCAGCGTTTAACGATGTCTTATACGCGTGGCTATTTTACGCTGACAAATTCGGGATACGCATCAATACCGCAATCGTGTAAATCCATACCCGACATCTCTTCTTCTTCGGTCACGCGAATGCCCATGGTTTTCTTCAATATCCACCAAACCACGCAGCTTGCACCGAATACCCAGGCAAAAATAACGGCCGCTCCCAGAAGCTGGGCACCAAAGGTCGCTGCTGTGTTACTTAAAGGCACAACCATGAGGCCAAAGAAACCACACACACCGTGGACGGAAATCGCACCGACAGGATCGTCAATTTTTATCTTGTCGAGACCGATAATACTGAACACGACGATGACCCCAGATACCACACCAATGATCAGTGCCGCCACTGGCGAGGGTGACAGCGGATCGGCGGTAATTGCCACCAAGCCAGCCAACGCGCCATTTAAGACCATGGTCAAATCCGCTTTTCCCCATAGGGTTTTGCATACCAGTAAGGCTGCAATAGCACCGGCCGCCGCCGCCGCGTTCGTGTTGAGGAAGATTTGTCCCACCGCTGTCGCATTCTCAAAATCTGAGACCATCAACTGCGAGCCGCCATTGAAGCCAAACCAGCCGAACCAAAGGATAAATGTCCCCAAAGTCGCTAACGGCAAGTTAGAGCCAGGAATCGGGTTGATTTTACCGTTTTTGCTATACTTGCCTTTACGTGCGCCTAACAAGAGCACACCGGCTAATGCCGCGGAAGCACCGGCCATGTGAACAATTCCTGAGCCGGCAAAGTCATTGAAACCGGCCTCAGATAGGAAGCCGCCGCCCCAGGTCCAATATCCTTCAACTGGATAGATCACCGCCGTCAAGATGACAGAGAAAACCAGGAACGCCCACAGCTTCATTCGTTCCGCGACGGCACCAGACACCACTGACATAGCGGTAGCAACAAACACAACTTGGAAGAAGAAGTCTGATTCCAATGAATGATCAGCCTCGGCGCCCTGTGTGCCAATCAAGGTGCCAAATGAAGGCATAAAACCCCCACCCGCATTGTCGACATACATGATGTTGTAACCGACCAGTAAATACATGGTGCACGCAATGGCATATAAGCAGATATTTTTGGTCAGGATCTCCGTGGTATTTTTAGATCGCACCAAGCCGGCTTCTAACATCGCAAAGCCCGCGGCCATCCACATCACCAACGCGCCGGATAAAAGAAAGAAAAAGGTGTCGAGCGCGTAGCGCAATTCTGTCACTGTATTAACCAGTTCCATTGTCTATACTCCCTGTATCAAATTGCTTCCAAATCCATTTCACCGGTACGAATACGCACCGCCTGCTGAAGATCGAAGACAAAGATTTTGCCATCGCCGATTTTTCCGGTCTGTGCAGCATTAGAAATCGCGTCAACGACAGAATCCACATTCTCGCTCTGTACCGCGATTTCAAGTTTCACTTTGGGTAAAAAATCGACTTGGTATTCGGCGCCACGATATAATTCTGTGTGCCCTTTTTGGCGGCCAAAGCCTTTGACTTCCGAGACCGTCATGCCATCAATACCGGCATCCGCCAATGCTTCACGAACGTCATCAAGCTTAAATGGCTTGATAATGGCGCTAATCAGTTTCATATCCTTCTCCTGAGTCCTTGTGTTTGCTTCTCACTGTAGGTATCAAGAGGCGTGCCAATATTTGATGGCTTTAAAATCATGTATTTAGAAAACAAGGAGGGGATAATTCGAGGAGTTTGCACTATAAAAGTGCGAGGTATTCACCAAGACAGCGCATCGGCAATGTGTTATCGCTCAACTGCACCATCAGCGATCATCGCAAAAACGCGGGCCGATTCCTCGCTCCGCGTTTATCTCGAGTTATCGTCGACCATAACGGATAATAAAGTCGCGATAGGCCGATAACATTTCCACAAAGTCATCATAGCCACACGCGGCACAGCTTTCTTGATCATAAAACGTCAATGCCTGCGCACTGAGGGTTGCTTGCGCCTCATCCGATGGTGTTTGTAGCATGGCATTCGCCATCACCACCACTTCATCTTTATTGGCTGTTAAGGTAAAAGTATGCCCGCACCATTGCTGTTCGTTTTCCAGCTGAGCGAGGGCTTCGACATATTGCTCAACGTGGCTAAGCTCAGTGCCTACTTCATCGAACAACCAGCGACCAATCGCTTCATGGCCCATCGAGAACACAATGCGATAACTGTCATCAAAACTATTGCGAGAAAATTCGTAATCCACATCCACCTCCAATCTTCGCGCGGCATTGTCCGGCTTTTGCCACGAATTGCCAAGCACAAGCTGTTATCAAGGTAGCACTTCGCTCATACTGTTTACTTCAGTTCGACTTAATGGACGACCGTCATATCGCCAAGGACAAGCCATGCATATTGTGATCGCACCGGACTCATTCAAAGAAAGCCTCAGCGCCCCACAAGTCGCTAACGCTATTCAAACAGGCATGGCAGCCGCACTGCCTAATGCCACGTTTTCACTGTTGCCAATGGCAGATGGTGGTGAGGGATTTGCACAAAGTATGCTCGAACGACTCGGTGGAGAACGTTTTCACTGTGACGTCACGGGGCCAGATTTTCGCCCGGTGACGGCCAGTTTTGTGATTAATCGTGAGCAACGACTGGCCGTGTTGGATGTCGCCAGTGCCTCAGGTTTACCATTAATGCCAAGTACCGCAAGAAATCCGCTCCATACTACCAGCTTAGGTACCGGTGAGCTGATCCGTGCAGCGCTTGCTCATGACATCGATGAAATCATTATTGGTTTAGGTGGCAGTGCCACCAATGACGCGGGCGCCGGGATCCTGACCGCCTTAGGCGCGCGCCTGCTTGACGGTGCAGGCAAACCAATTATTCCGACTGGACACGGATTAGGTGCATTGATGACACTGGATCTCAGCACGCTCGATTCACGCCTGCGTGCTGTCACACTCACCGCGGCCTGTGATGTCGATAACCCGCTATGTGGACCCGAAGGCGCTGCTACCGTATTTGGTCCGCAAAAAGGCGCCACGGTCAGCCACATTCGCAGTTTAGAGCAACACCTTCACCGTTTTGCCCGTATTTGTCACTATCAACTTGGCCATGCCATTGCGCACTTTCCAGGCGCAGGCGCAGCAGGCGGAATCGGTGCCGCTTTAGGCGGTTTACTCAATGCCCAGCTCGTACCCGGGGTGGAGTTGCTACTAACACGGACCCACGCGTATTCGACCCTGGCACAAGCAGATTGGATTATTACCGGTGAGGGACGGGTCGATGGTCAAACTCAGCACGGAAAAGTCCCCATGGCGCTCGCCCGGATTGGCCAATCACATCACATTCCCGTGGTGGTGATCGCCGGCAGTGTCGGTGACAACTGTGATACGCTTTATCAAAACGGCGTCAAAGCGATTTTCCCCATTCAGCCAGGGCCCTGCTCATTGTCTGAGGCGCTGGTCAACACGGCAAGCAACGTCACGCGCACGGCTGAGAATATTGCGCGATTAATGGATAACCCGATTAATTAATCAACCATAACACGAAGCCAGTTGGCGCTCTCTCACTCGGTCACGCACACGAAAAAAAGCGCCTCCCATAAAGATGGAAGGCGCTTTTCTTGGCGCCATGCCGAACGCTATCGGCCATCAGCGCGTCCTACACTGCGGTTTTAACAATCACATCATTCGCGATGTTGGTGTAGGCATCCATTTGATGGAAGTTAAGATAACGATAAGTATCACTTGCCGTCGCATTGATTTGCTCAGCGTACTCTAGATATTCCTTTTGAGTCGGGATCCGGCCGAGAATCGCACCGACTGCCGACAGCTCAGCCGACGCCAGATACACATTCGCGCCCGTACCGAGACGGTTTGGGAAATTACGTGTCGAGGTCGACAACACAGTCGATTTTTCCGCCACACGCGCTTGGTTACCCATGCACAAGGAACATCCCGGCGTTTCGATCCGTACCCCAGCACGACCGTAGATACCGTAATAACCTTCAGCGGTCAGCTGATCTCTATCCATCTTCGTCGGTGGTGCCACCCACATCCGAGTCGATAAGCTGCCACCGAATTTATCCAGCAATTTACCGGCTGCTCGGAAGTGACCAATGTTGGTCATACAGCTTCCGATAAAGACTTCATCGACACTGTCGCCTGCCACGTCCGACAAGGTACGCGCATCATCCGGATCGTTCGGCGCACACAAAATAGGCTCTTTGATCTCGGCCAGATCGATTTCAAGTACGTGGGCATACTCGGCATCTTTGTCCGCTTCCATCAAACTTGGGCTGTCTAGCCATTGCTGCATCGCTTGAATACGGCGCTCAATGGTACGGCGGTCGCCATAACCTTCGGCAATCATCCACTTCAACATCACAATGTTGGACTCAAGGTACTCGGCCACTGAGTCTTGTGACAGCTTCACGGTACAACCAGCCGCAGAGCGCTCTGCGGATGCATCTGATAGCTCAAACGCCTGTTCAACCGTGAGGTGTTCAACCCCTTCGATTTCGAGAACACGACCGGAAAATTCGTTGATTTTTCCTGATTTATCAACCGTTAACAGACCTTGTTTGATGCCGAAATACGGAATGGCATGGACTAAGTCACGCAAGGTAACACCGGGCTGCATTTCGCCTTTAAAGCGCACCAAGACCGACTCAGGCATATCCAGCGGCATCACCCCGGTTGCGGCAGCAAAGGCCACCAGACCCGAGCCGGCAGGGAAAGAAATCCCCAGCGGGAAACGCGTGTGTGAGTCGCCACCAGTACCCACGGTATCAGGCAGCAGCATACGATTGAGCCAAGAGTGAATCACCCCATCGCCTGGACGCAGTGCCACGCCACCACGATTCATGATGAAATCGGGCAAGGTATGGTGTGTTTCCACGTCAACCGGCTTTGGATATGCTGACGTATGACAGAAGGACTGCATGGTCAAATCGGCGGTAAAACCAAGACACGCCAAGTCTTTGAGCTCATCACGGGTCATGGGTCCGGTGGTGTCTTGTGACCCTACCGTGGTCATCTTAGGCTCACAATAGGTATTCGGACGTACACCTTCAACGCCACAGGCTTTACCGACCATTTTTTGTGCCAGCGTAAAGCCTTTGGTGGATTCAGCCACTGGACGGGGACGGCGGAAGACATCAGATGGCTCAAGGCCGAGACATTCACGGGCTCGATCGGTCAAGCCGCGACCGATAATCAATGGGATGCGGCCACCGGCACGCACTTCATCATACAAGATGTCGGTTTTGAGCTGGAAGGTCGACAGCACGTCATCGGTGCCATGCTTGCACACTTTACCGTCAGCGGGGTACAGGTCAATCACATCGCCCATATTGAGCGAAGTCACATCGAGCTCAATCGGCAATGCGCCCGCGTCTTCCATGGTATTAAAGAAAATAGGGGCGATTTTTCCGCCTAAACAGAAACCGCCGAAGCGCTTGTTCGGCACATTCGGAATGTCTTGGCCCATAAACCACAACACCGAGTTGGTCGCTGATTTACGTGACGAGCCAGTGCCAACCACATCACCGGCATAAACCAGTGGGTGGCCTTTTTCTTCCAGCGCCTTCATTTGCTCAATGGGGCCAATGTCACCGGGTTTATCCGGCTGAATACCTTCGCGCTCGTTTTTAAGCATCGCAAGAGCATGTAAGGGAATATCTGGACGTGACCATGCATCTGGAGCGGGAGACAAGTCATCGGTGTTGGTTTCACCCGATACTTTGAACACCGTCAGTGTCACTTTTTCAGGGATCTGCGGTTTTTCCAGGTACCAATCTGCGTTGGCCCACGATTGCATCACTTGTTTAGCGTAAGCATTCCCTGCTTTCATTTTGTCTTCCACGTCATAGAAAGCATCAAACATGAGCAGGGTATGTGACAGGGCTTTGGCTGCAATTGGCGCGAGTTTTTCATCCTCTAACAACGCGATCAGAGGCTGGATGTTATAACCGCCTTGCATGGTACCGAGTAACTCTGTGGCGCGCTCAGGGCTAATTAACGGCGATTGCGCCTCACCATTTGCCAAGGCAGCTAAAAAGCCTGCTTTCACATAGGCGGCTTCATCCACGCCGGGTGGAATTCGGTTTTCCAGCAAATAAATAAGGGTTTCTTCTTCGCCAGTGGGCGGGTTTTTCAGCAGTTCTATCAGACTGGCGGTTTGCTCAGCGTTCAGCGGTTTAGGCACAATACCCTGAGCGGCACGTTCTTCGACGTGTTTACGGTAGGCTTCAAGCACGACTATTTCCTCTTATCTCGGTCAGATCGTGTGATCCAACATCCTTGGAAAGTGTTAGTACTCGTATCACGCTTATCCGGCGAAGTTTATTAAAATTTTCCAGCAAGACGAGGGTTCGAGCACGTAACCGCTGCATGAGAGTAGCATTTTTAACCTAAAATTAAAATCCACCCCTTTTATGAAACATTTCACTTAGATCTTAGCGACGCAGCGCGCCAATACCTCGTTTGCGTACACGACTTATCACGTGTGTCGCAAGTATCATTGATTCTACAAGGCTTTTTTCTGTCCCGCAGTAGTCAGTATGTTATCAAGTTCACAGCTTCGCAGCAGAGACGTCTCGCGAGCATTGATACGACGGTTAAAATCAGTGCAAGTTTTGTCATTTTTATCAATACCCCCAAGCACTTGGTTAAGTTTGGTGAACACATATCGATATCTCATTAATCATTCAAATACTCCTGCTAATTTAGATATTAGTTCCATAAAACGAAGCGAGTTTTTGTCACCCTATGCGTGGCAGACTCTGTATTCATAAACTTGTAAAGAGAAAGTCATGAAGCTAAAACAACTCACGATTAAACAAAAGCTCGTGTTGGCATTTGTCTCAGCCGTGATCGCATCGACAGCGATCGTCAGCTATATGAGCTTAAGCCAAGCACGCGATATTATGGAAAAGCGCCTGTTAGAGAATGAGCTTCCGACCACCCTCACTCAGTTTAGAGATACCATTAATAGTGAAGTTAACCAGCTGGAATCTGCTGCGCGTCAGCTCGCGTCAAACCCGGTGACACTCGATATTCTCAACCAAGGGATCACCCCGAGCGAAGAAGCCCGCGTGGTCAAGCAGCTTAACGTGTTACGTGACCAATACGATCTCAATGATGCCTCTATCGCTAACCGAGAGACCGGCCAGTATTGGAACCAAGATGGTTTTTTACGCGTCCTCACGCGAGAAAAAGACGGTTGGTTTTATAACTTTCTCGACAGTGGCAATGCCACCATGGCGCAGGTATTCCAAGAGGATAATGGCGAGCTCAAACTGTTCGTCAACTTTCAACAGCTTAACGGCAAAGGCTTGGCTGGGTTTTCGCGTTCACTCGAAGACATGACCCGCTTTTTGAATCAATTCAAAATCGAGCAGTCGGGCTTTGTTTTCTTAGTCAATGCCGATGGCATGGTCCAATTGCACCGTGACACCGATCTCATGGGCGAAAAAACATTGAGTGATGTGTATGGAGCACAAGCACGGAGCTTGCTCCAAAAAGGTGACTTTAACCTCCTCGATACACACATTAATGGCAAGGAAGTCCTACTCGCCTCAAGTTATGTTCCCTCCATGAACTGGTATGTCATCGCAGATGTTCCAGCAGAAGAAGTCTTTGCACCACTCAATCAAACCCGCAATCAGATCCTGATGGTGTCTGTGGTCGTTGGGTTAGTATTTATTGTAGTGGCCGTTTGGCTTGCGACGACCATTACCAAACCGATTCAATACGTGGCGAATGTGTTCCGTGAGATCGGCGAGGGTGAAGGCGATTTACGCCGACGAGTCGACATCGATAGCCAAGACGAAATTGGTCAGTTAGCGTCTGGGTTTAATAGCTTTGTCGACAAGATTCATCGCTTAGTCTCAGACGTTGCCAGTACCGGTGGTGAGCTTCGTCATGCCGCAGAGCAAGTCTCGTCACAAGCTAGCGCCACGCAATCTCAGAGTGAGTATCAGCGTGATCGCACCGTACAAGTGGTGACGGCGATTAATGAAATGGGCGCGACGGTGAATGAAATTGCCGGCAATGCCGCTAATGCCGCCAGTGCCGCTAACCAAGCGTCCGATGATGCAGCCAATGGCCAAGGTGTGGTCACCCAAGCGCGAGACACCATCGCCAGCCTTGCCGACGATATGGAGAATATGTCGAAAGTGATCAGTGCGCTGGCTGAAAACACCGACGCAATTGGCGGCATTTTGGATGTAATTCGTGGTATTTCAGAGCAAACCAACCTGCTCGCATTGAACGCCGCCATTGAAGCGGCACGTGCGGGCGAACAAGGACGAGGCTTTGCGGTCGTTGCCGACGAGGTGCGTAACCTGGCTAGCCGTACCTCCGATTCAACCGATGAAATCCAGACCATGATCAACCGCCTGCAGCAAGAGGCCCATAATGCTGTCAACGCAATGGAGCAAAGCCGCACCATGACAGCCGAAGGGGTCAACGCATCGGATGAGGCGTCGCTGTCACTGAACGCGATTAATGAGCAGATTATCCAAATCTCAGACATGAATACACAAGTAGCGACCGCGACAGAAGAACAATCAACGGTGGTCAATGACATCAATCAGAATATTGAAGAGATTAATCACAGCTCGCAACAGACCGCGGATACCGCCAATACCATGGCTGAAGCCAGCGAGTCACTGCGTGATCTGTCTAAACGTCTCGATACCTTGGTGGGCAGCTTCAAGCTTTAAGCGTTAACGCTTGACCATCATACTGACTAAGCGGGCCGAGGCCCGCTTTTTTCTTCTCAATCGATATATCACCGATATAAAAAAGCCCCGCAATGCAGGGCTTAAGAAGAAACATATAAACGCGCAGTTTATTTCTTTTTCTTCGCTTTTGGATTCGGCATATCCGTGATTGAGCCTTCAAACACTTCAGCGGCCAAGCCAACAGACTCATGGAGTGTTGGGTGAGCGTGAACAGTCAACGCGATGTCTTCGGCATCACAGCCCATTTCAATCGCAAGACCGATTTCGCCCAACAGCTCACCACCGTTGGTACCGACAACGGCACCACCGATGACACGGTGCGTATCTTTATCGAAGATAAGCTTGGTCATACCGTCAGCGCAGTCAGACGCAATCGCACGACCAGAAGCCGCCCATGGGAAGGTAGAGGCTTCGTAGTTGATGCCCTCTTCCTTACATTCTTTCTCGGTTTTACCGACCCATGCTACTTCTGGCTCAGTATAAGCAATCGATGGGATCACTTTCGGATCAAAGTAATGCTTCTTACCAGAAATGACTTCCGCAGCCACATGGCCTTCATGCACACCTTTATGCGCAAGCATTGGCTGACCAACAATATCGCCGATCGCATAGATGTGTGGCACGTTAGTGCGCATTTGCTTATCAACATTGATGAAGCCGCGATCGTCAACTTCAACCCCGGCCTGGCCGGCGTCAAGCAGTTTGCCATTCGGGCTACGGCCAATCGCAACCAATACAGCATCATAACGTACAGGCTCTGCTGGCGCTTTTTTGCCTTCCATCGTCACGTAAATGCCATCTTCTTTGGCTTCTACTGCGGTGACTTTGGTTTCCAGCATCAGGTTCATTTTCTTGCTGATACGCTTGGTAAAGACTTTAATCACGTCTTTATCGGCCGCCGGGATCACCTGATCACACATTTCGACCACATCGACCTGTGAGCCCAATGCGTGATAGACAGTACCCATTTCTAGACCAATGATACCACCGCCCATCAGCAGCATTTTCTCTGGTACGTCTTTGAGCTCGAGCGCGTCAGTAGAGTCCCAGATACGTGGATCATCATGCGGGATAAATGGCAGCTCGATAGGACGAGAGCCGGCCGCGATGATCGCGTTATCAAAATTGATAGTGGTGTTTTCTTCACCCTCGACCAGCAGGGTGTTGGCGCCAGTAAAACGGCCTTTGCCATTCACCACGGTCACTTTACGCTGCTTGGCCATGCCACCTAAGCCACCGGTCAACTGACCGATCACCTTGTCTTTCCAAGAGCGAATTTTATCGATATCGGTTTGTGGCTCGCCGAAAACCACGCCATGATCGGCCATCGCTTTGGCTTCTTCGATCACTTTGGCAACGTGTAGTAGGGCTTTAGAAGGAATACAGCCAACGTTTAGACACACACCCCCTAGGGTGTTGTAACGTTCAACCAGCACTGTTTCCAAACCTAGGTCGGCACAGCGGAAAGCGGCGGAGTATCCAGCAGGACCAGCGCCAAGAACGACGACTTGCGCTTTGATTTCTTTACTCATTCTGACCTCGTTGTAGTCTTATTCCCTGACAGGCTAAGAGCGGTAGTTTTTATTGTTGTGGGTGTTTGGTGCCACAGTTTACAGCCATGTTAATGGGCTGAAAAATAAAAACCCATAGCCTGTGAGCTGCACAACAATTCCCAACCGACCCTTCACGGACCGGTTGGGTTATCGATGTTGCGATTACAGTACCAAACGGCGGATATCGGACATTAGACCGTTGAGGTAGCTGATAAAGCGCGCACCCTCAGCACCGTCAATCACACGGTGGTCATAAGACAGCGACAGTGGCAGCATCAGGCGAGGTTCAAAGTCCTTACCGTTCCATACTGGCTTCATTTCTGACTTAGAGACACCCAAGATTGCGACTTCTGGTGCATTAACGATTGGCGTAAACGCGGTACCGCCCAAACCACCGAGGCTTGAGATGGTAAAGCAACCGCCTTGCATATCAGAAGCAGTGAGCTTGCCCGCACGCGCTTTCTTCGAGACTGCCATCAGCTCTTCAGATAACTCGTAGATGCCTTTTTTGTTCACGTCCTTAAAGACAGGCACAACCAGACCATTTGGCGTATCAACCGCAATGCCGATGTTGACATATTTTTTCATGATCAGGCTTTCACCGTCTTCCGACAGTGATGCGTTGAATGAAGGGAAAGCTTCCAGCGCTTTAGCAGCGGCTTTCATGATGAACACCAATGGGGTGATCTTCATGCCAGACTCTTTCTTCTTCTCAATCGCGTTTTGCTCTTTACGGAACGCTTCCACTTCAGTGATATCAGCGTTATCCCACTGCGTCACGTGCGGGATCATCACCCAGTTACGTGCCAGGTTCGCACCCGAGATCTTCTTAATGCGTGACAGGGGTTTGACTTCGGTTTCACCGAATTTGCTGAAGTCCACTTTAGGCCAAGGGAGCAAGCCAAGTGCACTGCCGTCGCCTGAGCCAGATGCTGCACCCGATTCAAGGCGTTTTAGTGCGTCTTTGACAAAGCTCTGAACGTCTTCTTTCAGTACACGTCCTTTACGACCGCTACCTTTTACCTTCGCAAGGTTCACGCCAAATTCGCGGGCAAGACGACGAACAACAGGCGACGCATGCGCGTATTCTTTGTTCTCTACAAACTCGTCTTTGCCGGCGTCAGCTTTAGCCGCTGGGGCGTCTGCCTTAGCCGCAGGAGCGGGTGCCGCCTTATCAGCAGCAGGTGCCGCTGCAGGTGCAGGCGCTGCTGGCGCGCTACCAGCAACCTCGAACACCATGATGTGCGAGCCGGTGGACACTTTATCGCCCGCCGCAATTTTGATCTCTTTGACCGTACCCGCAAACGGTGCCGGTACTTCCATTGACGCTTTGTCGCCTTCAACGGTGATCAGTGACTGCTCTTCTTCAATGGTATCGCCAACGGCAACCATAATGTCAGTCACTTCAACTTCATCGCCACCAATATCAGGGACGTGAACGTCTTTGGCTTGTGCTGCTGCCGGCGCCGCTGGTGCTTCGGCTGCTGCTGGGGCGTCTGCAGCAGGAGCACTGCCACCCACTTCGAACATCATGATCAGTGAGCCAGTTGACACCTTGTCACCTGCCGCGATCTTGATTTCTTTAACGGTACCCGCGAACGGTGCAGGCACTTCCATTGAGGCTTTATCGCCTTCAACAGTGATCAGTGACTGCTCTTCTTCAATGCTATCGCCAACCGCGACCATGATCTCGGTGACTTCAACTTCATCTCCACCGATATCAGGCACGTGCACTTCTTTGGTTTCTGATGCGGCCGCTGGTGCTGCAGCAGGGGCGGCTGGCGCCGCCTCTTGAGCTGGGGCGCTTTGCGCTGGCGCATCGGCTTCGAAGATCATAATCAAAGAGCCAGTGGTGACTTTATCACCCTCGGCAATTTTGATTTCCTTGACCACACCCGCTTGTGACGCAGGGACTTCCATGGATGCTTTATCACCTTCAACGGTGATTAACGACTGTTCTTCTTCTACCTTGTCGCCAACGCTAACAAGGATCTCAGTCACTTCTACTTCATCCGCACCGATGTCAGGTACATTAATCTCGATTGACATTGTTTCAGCCTCTTACGCGAACAGCGGGTTTACTTTGTTGGTATCGATGTCGAATTTCTTAATCGCTTCTGACACGACTTTCTTATCAACATCACCACGCTTAGCCAGCTCGTTCAGTGCCGCAACCACCACATAGCCTGCGTTCACTTCAAAGTGACGACGTAGGTTTTCGCGGCTGTCAGAACGACCAAAGCCGTCTGTACCCAGCACTTTATAAGACTCAGCTGGGATAAACGCACGAACTTGGTCAGCGTAGTTTTTCATGTAATCAGTCGCAGCAATCGCAGGCTCAGATCCCATGACTGTTTGGATATAAGGCACTTTGCTTTCTGCATCTGGGTTCAGCATGTTGAAACGATCCACATCCTGACCGTCACGTGCCAGTTCGTTGAACGAGGTCACGCTGTAAACGTCAGACGCCACGCCGAATTCATCGCTGAGCAGTTTCGCTGCCTTGCGCACTTCGGTCATGATAGTGCCCGAGCCCATTAACTGAACTTTGGCTTTGTCGCCCGTGTAGGTTTCTAGTTTATAGATACCTTTACGGATACCGTCTTCCGCCCCCTCAGGCATGGCTGGCTGATGATAGTTTTCGTTCATCAGCGTCAGGTAGTAGTAGATGTTTTCTTGGTCAGGACCGTACATACGACGGATACCGTCTTGCATGATCACCGCCACTTCGTACGCGAAGGTTGGGTCGTAAGACACACAGTTAGGTACAGTGCTTGCCAGAATATGGCTGTGACCGTCTTCGTGTTGCAGACCTTCACCGTTCAGGGTAGTGCGACCTGCGGTGGCACCCAAGAGGAAACCACGTGCTTGTTGGTCACCCGCCATCCACGCCATGTCGCCAACACGTTGGAAGCCGAACATGGAGTAGTAGATGTAGAATGGGATCATTGGCAGATCATTGGTGCTGTAAGAGGTCGCCGCCGCTACCCACGATGACATCGCGCCTAGCTCGTTGATCCCTTCTTGCAGTACTTGGCCGCCTTGGTCTTCTTTGTAGTAAGACACCACGCCACGGTCTTCTGGGGTGTAAGTCTGACCATGTGGGTTGTAGATACCTACTTGACGGAACAGGCCTTCCATACCGAAAGTACGGGCTTCGTCAGCAATGATTGGCACTACGTTCTTGCCAATGCTCTTATCTTTCAGCAATACGTTCAATGAGCGTACAAACGCCATGGTGGTAGAGATATCACGCTTCTGCTCAGACAGCAGAGCAGAGAAATCATCCAGTTTTGGCAGCGTCAGTTCTTCAGTGAACTTAGGTAAGCGCTGTGGCGTGTAACCGTGCAGGGCTTTACGGCGCGCGTGCAGGTATTCGTGTTCCGCAGATCCTTCTTCCAGTTTTAGGTAAGTCAGGTTTTGCACATCATCGTCAGACAGCAAGTCTTGCAGGCCAAGACGATCACGCATGGCAATGACGTGCGTCATGTCCATTTTCTTCACTTGGTGCGCGATGTTTTTACCTTCAGCCGCTTCACCCATGCCGTAACCTTTAACGGTTTTCGCTAGGATAACGGTTGGACGGTCGTTGCACTCTTGTGCCGCTTTGAACGCAGCAAACAGTTTTGATGGCTCATGACCACCACGCTTGAGCGCAAAGATTTCTTCGTCGGTCATATCGGCAACCAGGGCGGCAGTTTCAGGATATTTACCGAAGAAGTGTTCACGCACGTAGGCGCCGTCTTTTGATTTGAACGTCTGGTAATCGCCGTCGATGGTTTCGTTCATCAACTGCAGCAGTTTACCCGTGGTATCTTTGGCCAGCAGTTTATCCCAGCCAGAGCCCCAAACCACTTTGATCACGTTCCAGCCAGCGCCTTTAAATAGGCCTTCGAGCTCTTGAACGATTTTACCGTTACCCATTACAGGACCATCAAGGCGCTGCAGGTTACAGTTGATCAAAAAGCACAGGTTATCCAGTTTTTCACGGGCGGCAAACGACAGCGCACCACGTGATTCTGGCTCATCCATCTCACCGTCGCCTAAGAACGCGTAAACACGCTGCTCTGAGGTGTCTTTCAAGCCACGACCGTTCAGATACTTAAGGAAACGCGCTTGGTAGATAGACGCAATAGGCCCCAGACCCATAGAAACGGTTGGGAACTGCCAGAACTCAGGCATCAGTTTCGGGTGTGGGTAAGAGGAAATACCTTTACCGTCAACTTCTTGGCGGAAGTTGTCGAGCTGCTCAGCAGTGAGACGACCTTCCACAAACGCACGCGCGTAGATGCCTGGAGAGATATGACCTTGATAATAAACTAGATCGCCACCATCTTTTTCGTTTGGCGCACGGAAGAAGTGGTTAAAGCAAGTTTCATAGAACGCAGCCGATGACTGGAATGAAGCCATGTGGCCACCCAGCTCTAAATCTTTCTTGGACGCGCGCAACACGATCATGATTGCGTTCCAACGAATGATAGAACGGATACGACGCTCCAAGTTCACATCACCTGGATAAGCAGGTTCTTGATCTGCAGGGATGGTATTTACATAGTTGGTGGTCACGCCAGTTGGCATGTCAACACCGTCTAAACGTGCTTGCCCTAAGACTTGCTCCAGAAGGAACTGGGCACGTTCTACACCTTCTTCACGAACGACTGACTCAAGAGCTTGCAACCACTCTTGGGTCTCAAGTGCGTCCACGTCATTTTTCATGACTTCAGACATGGCGATCTATCCTTTCGTTGATTGACTCGTACAAAACAAACGTTGTCGCAGCTGCAGTGGCCCCTCGCCTTTATTTTGGCGGCGAATAGGGATTACTCCAGCTCGTCCTTGCGTTGTTGAATTCGACGTAGAGACCGTTCTCGACGGCTTTCTTCTCGGCCAAGATCCAACAGAGTTTCCTCAATGTAAGCTAAGTGTGCATGCGACGCCTGTCTCGCTTTTTCTGGCTCGCCAGCGGTGATTGCATCCACGATCTCAGCTCGGTGTCGGCTGACATTTTCCACCGTCTCTTGACGGCGATAAAGTAGCTCAAAGTTTTGGTAAATATTCTGTTCCAGTAACGGTGCGAGGCTACGCATGATATGCAGTAGCACCACATTGTGCGCCGCTTCCGTTACGGCAACGAGATATTGCATGACGGCGGAAGCTTCTGCCTTTAAGTCCCCATTTTTCTGCGCTTGTCGAATCGAATCATGGCAATCTTCAATCCGAGAAAAATCCTCTTCCGTGCCCCGTAAAGCGGCGAAATAAGAAGAAATACCTTCGAGCGCATGCCGTGATTCCAACAAATCAAGCTGGGTTTCCGGATGGTCCGCCAATAACTCTAGCAAGGGTTCAGAAAATCGCTGCCACAGTCGTTGACTGACAAAGGTGCCGCCACCTTGTTTGCGAGTGAGCAACTTTTTTACTTCAAGTCGCTGAATCGCCTCACGGACTGATGGACGAGACACATCAAACTGGACCGCTAACTCTCGCTCAGGCGGTAGCTTCTGGCCTGGAGACAAGGTCCCTTCCAAAATCAAGCCTTCGAGCTCTTTCTCGATAACATCTGAGAGTTTGGGTTGACGAATTCGCTGATATGCCATTGTTTTTATTGACCATCCACATTGAAAGCAACGGCTATCAACTGCAGAAACTGACTGATTGTAAATTGGTAAGACCAATTACTTTATTATTCTCTAAAGTTACCAGACAGCGGATATTCTGTCCACCTGAACTTTGATTGACATCATGGAAACCCTTGTATTCGTCACCTAACAGTTGTTTTTTCACGGCGCTCTACAATTGGTCAGACCAAAAAGCCTGACTGCTTTGTCAGGCAGTACAGAGCAGTAGGTGTAATCTGTCCCAGTCAAACGCATAACCAGGATCGGTCTTCCGTCCGGGCGCAATATGTTGATGTCCTGTGATCCGATCACGGGTGATGGCTGGATAGTACTGCATCAGCGTCTGCGTGATCGCCGCTAACGATTGATACTGCTGGTCGGTGTATGGAAGTGTGTCTGTGCCCTCAAGCTCAATACCGATAGAAAAATCGTTACATTGCTGCCGACCGTCAAAACACGAGATGCCAGCATGCCATGCGCGCTCGTTGAATGGTACAAACTGGATCACACTTCCATCTCGTCGGATCAGTAAGTGTGCGGACACGCGAAGATCACGGATCTGGGCAAAATAAGGGTGCGCGTCAGCGTCGAGGTTGCCCTGAAAAAATTGCTCAATATAGGGACCGTCGAACTGGCCGGGGGGCAGGCTGATATTGTGAACCACCAGCAAGGAAATATCCTCGCTATCCGGGCGTGAGTTATAATGGGGAGAAGGACAGGCGCGCGCGCCCGCTAGCCAATGATCGTCGATGCGGGAAAAAGACATGCAAGCTACTCGTGTCGCAAAATGCGTTACTGTATCCGCTCGGCAGGCAGATTGGAATATAAGCAGTGCCGCGCACATCCTTCACCGTGCGCCACCTGCGCGCTACCATCCGGATGTGTACTGTCAGCTTGGATAAAGAATAGCACCGGCAAGAAGTTCGACACAAAAGCTGCATTTCCCCCCAACCAGCGTTATCATTTCGCCACGTTTTTTCATCACCGCGGTAAGCCATAATGACATCGACTCCTTTTCATGCTGTTCATGACAGCAAAAGCCGTCTTGCCTATCTCACCTCTCATCTAAAAACGGATGTGCCCCGTGCCGTCAGCGACGCATTGCGTGAAGATTTAGGGGGCGATCTTGACGCGCGTAAAGATATTACCGCCAGCCTGATTCCGGCCGATTTGGTGTCGACCGCGGTACTGATTACGCGTGAAGATGGCGTATTTTGTGGCCAAGATTATGCTAACGAAGTATTCAAACAACTGGGTGGCGAGGTTTCCTTAACCTGGCACGTGACCGATGGCGATGCGATCACTGCCAATCAAGCCTTGTGCACCTTAAAAGGACCGTCACGCGTGTTATTAACGGGTGAGCGCAATGCGATGAACTTTATCCAGACCTTGTCAGGCTGCGCCAGTAAAACGGCAACCTATGCGGCACAGTTACAAGGGACGGAGACCAAGCTATTGGATACCCGCAAAACCGTGCCAGGCCTGCGTAGTGCACTCAAATATGCAGTCGCTTGTGGTGGCGGACACAATCACCGTATTGGTGTGTTCGATGCGTATCTCATTAAAGAAAACCACATTCTTGCCTGCGGCGGGATTGCCAATGCGGTGCAAGAGGCTCGTCGTCTGAATCCAGATAAACCGGTGGAAGTAGAGACAGAAAATCTGGATGAGCTAAAACAAGCCATTGAGGCCGGCGCCGACATTGTGATGCTGGATAACTTTAGCGTACCGATGATGCGCGAAGCGGTTGCACTCAACCAAGGCCGTGTGGCGCTTGAAGTCTCGGGCAATGTCACCTTGGATACTCTGTCTGAATACGCGTCCACAGGCGTAGATTATATTTCCGTGGGCGCGCTTACCAAGCACGTGACCGCGCTCGATTTATCCATGCGTTTTCAATAACACGTACTTTCACTAACACGTACGCTCACCCAGAGTCGACCAGGCCGCCCACGATGGGCGGCCTTTTTATCGCGCTTTCGTGACAAAAAATTTGTGGTGAGTCGAACACTACAACAGAAAAAACAAAATCTTACATCCAGCTTTTACCCTTCACTCTCAAACTCATGTTGCCCCTCTTTTTTGTGCCACGCTCACAAGCGTAAAGTCGCTGCACTCGCGGCCACCGCGTTGGCGGCCGACCATCATTGAGAGGAGAGACATAAGATGCAAAAGCAACAAGGGTTTAGCTTGATTGAGTTACTGGTGGTCATTAGCATTATTGGCGCCCTGACTGCTATCGCCATTCCGCAATACCAAAAATATCAAAATAAAGCCAAAGTGACTGCCGCAATTGCCACACTGACCAATATGCGTTCCGCGGTAGAAGCAAAGATTCTGGAAAAGGGTGAATTGTCAGAAAAATCAGGAAAAATTGATAACACAACACTTGGGATTCCTGACGATGTAGAACTTGGTAGCGAGTCTGGCAAGGTTACCATGACATTAACGATTGATAGCCTTCCAACAAGTGACGATGGCGACGGGACTCCAGCTGTCACATTAACACGTACCGCAGCTGGTATATGGAGCTGTGAACAACCTCTTGAAGAAGAGGTTAGCAACTGCGAGAGTATAGGCAGTGATTCAGGCAGTGATTCAGGCAAAGGCTAAGTCTAACTAATCAATCCGCAACCTAGCACAGGCTTGTGCTAGGTTTTATCAGCATTGAAAAGCGTTATTTATGATCCCAACCGCTCAGTTGTATCAAGCCGGTTTATTGACTGATGCCCAGCGCGATGCGTTGGGCATTGGCGATGGCACACCGCTTAGCGTCTCCCGTTTACTCGATGCCGGGGTTGACCCCACCGCGCTCGCCCACACCCTCGCGAGTCAGCATCACCTGCCTTTTTCGGAAAGCCATCAGTACCCGTTTAAAGACACCTGTTATGCCCTCGACCGGCGCGATTTGATTCAGCGCCATCAAGTGCTGCCGCTTGCCCAGCAAGGCAAAGAGCTACTGCTTGGCGTCAGTGACCCAGATAACACAGAGGCGGTGGCTGATTTTCGCTTTTCAACCGGACTCAATGTCCGTTTAGTGGTGCTCAGTCAGCCAGACTTGGATGCCGCGTTGCGCCATTTATACGGCGCAGATATTGAGGGCATCGGCGATGGCATCACCATCAGTGATCAGGATTTAGCGGCCCTGACCGTCACCGATAGTCCGCAAGAAGATAGCGCGGAACTGCAAAGCGATCAGGCGCCCATTAGCCGCTATATCCAGCAAATATTAGTTGATGCGGTACGAAAAAAAGCGTCCGACGTGCATTTTGAACCGTTTGAGGATCACTTCCAAATACGGTTTCGCCAAGACGGTTTACTGCAAACCTATGCCCATCCGCCCGCGGGCGTCTCGCGGCGGTTATCCACGCGACTCAAGATCTTAGCCCAACTCAATATTGCCGAACGACGCTTACCGCAAGATGGGCGAATCAAATTGACCCTTACTGCCGAGCATACGGTCGATATGCGGGTATCGACCTTACCAACGGTCTGGGGTGAAAAAGTGGTGGTTCGCTTATTGAATAATGATCAGCAGCAACTGACGCTGCATGATTTAGGCTTAACCGAGTGGCAGCGCCAGCACTATCAAGCAGCGCTCGATCAACCACAAGGAATGATTTTATTCACCGGGCCAACCGGGAGCGGTAAAACTGTCTCATTATACAGCGGTTTGCACTATCTCAATCAGCCGCAGCGAAACATTGCCACCGTTGAAGATCCGGTCGAGATCCAGCTTAATGGGATCAACCAAGTTAATGTTAATACGCGGATCGGACTCGATTTTGCGACCGCCCTCCGTGCCTTTTTGCGCCAAGATCCCGACGTAGTCATGGTGGGAGAAGTACGCGATACCGACACCGCAGAAATCAGTATTAAAGCCGCACAAACTGGCCATTTGGTGCTCTCAACCTTACATACCAACTCTGCCGCAGAGAGCATCACGCGTTTAGCGCATATGGGGATCGCGCCTTACAACCTCGCCAGCTCATTGACCTTGGTAGTGGCGCAAAGGCTGGTGCGCCGGCTCTGTCCCGTCTGTAAGCAGCCTCACCCGCGTGATGACCCAAGCTTGACCCAGCTGATGCGCCTTTATCCGCGCTGCGACCCCACTCAAATCTATCAAGCCAATCCTCGCGGCTGTTACCGCTGTGACCAAGGTTATCAAGGTCGAACCGGCATTTATGAGGTGCTGCCTATCGACGACACCATTACTGACGCGATTTATCGCCATGCCAGTGCTAGCGAGCTCACCCAACTCGCTTGCCAACAAGGCATGTGGCGGCTGGCAGAGTCCGGCATTGCCAAACTCAATCAAGGGATCACCAGTGTGCAAGAACTCAGTCGCGTGATCCAACTGGCATAAGGAATGATCATGGCCAAGCAAACGTTATTCGTCTTTCATTGGCGTCAAGCCGTGCCGTTTGGGCGACACCAGAAAGGCCAAGTATTTGCGTATTCTGAGCACGATGCCCGCCAGCAACTCGCCGGCCAAGCTATCTTGCCAACACGCTTAATACGTCGACGCCTTTCTAGCTGGCAACAACGCCAGCACAAAGCCAAAGCGGCCGATATTACCCAGTTTTCACGCGAACTCACTACCTTGTTAGAGTCTGGCATCCCGATTGTTCAGGCAATCAACCTGATAGAAGAGAATCAAGTCAAAGCAGAAATGCGCTTAGTGGTTCGCTACCTTCGTCAACAACTAGAAGCTGGCACCAGCTTAAGCACGGCCTTGGCGCAAGCCAGCCCCCTATTTGATCGCTTTTACTGTGATCTGGTCGCCACCGGCGAACAAACCGGTCAACTTCCTTTGGTATTTGCTCGCCTTGCACTCTATCGGGAAAAACAAGCCTTGCTGCGCAGTAAGGTGATGAAAGCCATGATTTATCCCACCATTGTCGTCAGTGTTGCGCTCGGTGTTAGCACTTACTTACTTTTGTTCGTGATCCCAAAATTTAAGCAGATTTTTGACTCTTTTGGGGCGTCCCTACCTTGGCTCACACGGCAAGTGCTGGCATTGTCTGATTGGATGACCACCCATGCGCCGACCATTGCCGCTATCTTGATTGTCCTGATGTTATCGCATAAATGGCTACAACGGCATCGCCCGCGCTATCGATACCACTATCACCGCTGGCTACTTAAACTGCCTATCATTGGTGAGGTGCTGAGCAAAGCCTGTATTGCGAAGTTTTCCCGCACACTGGCCACAACCTTTAGCGCTGGGATCCCACTGATCTCCGGACTTAAATCGGCAACCAATATTCTCACCAACGACTATTATGCACACGGACTCATTCGAGTGTCTGCACACACAGCTACCGGGATCCCGCTCTATCAAGCGTTACGTGAAAGTGGCCGTTTTCCCAATATGATGACGCAAATGATCATGATTGGTGAAGAGTCTGGCGCGTTAGACACCATGCTTAATCGGGTGGCAGTGATTTACGAGGAAGAGGTTGATAACACCGTCGATAATCTGGGTAAGATCATTGAGCCACTGCTGATTTTAGTACTCGGATTACTCATTGGTGGCTTGGTGGTTGCCATGTACCTTCCTATTTTTAATCTGATGTCCGTTCTCGGCTAAGCCAAGATAGAGTCTCGATACGTAACGCGCTATGATTCGCGCACAACAAGCAACAAGTAATAAGCAGGTGTCATGTTGGTGTTCTCCTCCCCGTTTTTTATCGTGATAGCCGGCCTGCTGGGTCTGGTTTTTGGCAGTTTTTTAAACGTGGTGATCGCCCGTTTGCCGACAATGATGGAACGCCAGTGGCGCCAAGAATGCCGGCTTAGCTTTCCTGACGCCAATATCGATGCGCCAGACGACACGCGCTTTGATTTAAGCTTACCCGCTTCGCATTGCCCACATTGCCACACAGCGATTGCTTGGTACGACAATATCCCGCTGATTAGCTGGCTCGCATTAAAAGGCCACTGCCGGCATTGTCAAACCCGGATCAGTAAGCGGTATCCGTTAATTGAGCTGATGGGTGCCCTCGTCTGCATACTGCCCGCTTGGCTGATCACCTCACCTGGGTGGGCCATCGCAGTGATGGGCGCAAGCCTGACATTACTTGCGCTGACGATGATCGACTGGGACACCATGCTGCTCCCCGATCAAATCACGTTGCCGCTTCTTTGGGCCGGGATCGCACTCGCACTCATCGGCGTCAGCCCAGTATCATTGGCAGACAGCGTAACAGGCGCCATGATTGGCTACCTCAGCCTTTGGAGCTTATTTTGGACATTCAAACTGATCACTGGCAAAGAAGGCATGGGCTACGGTGATTTTAAGCTTTTTGCTGCCTTGGGCGCTTGGGTGGGCTGGCAAGCGTTACCCCTGTTAATTTTAATGGCCTCCATGAGCGGGGCCGTTGTCGGCGCGCTATGGCTTCGTTCTCAGCGGCAAGGTATGCAACATGCGTTTGCCTTTGGCCCTTTCATTGCCACGGCTGGCTGGCTAAGTCTGCTTTGGGGCGATAGCCTGTTACACTGGTATCTGTCACACATTTTAGGAGTCATCTAATGGCATGGGTAGTCGGATTAACCGGCGGGATTGGTAGCGGTAAAACCACAGTAGCGGACCGGTTTGCCGCAAAAGGGATCGATATTGTCGATGCTGACGTGATTGCACGTGAGGTAGTAAAACCTGGCAGCCAAGGGCTGGATGCGATTGTGGCGCGCTTTGGTGCGTCGGCATTAAATCATGATGGTAGCCTGGCGCGGGCGTGGCTTCGTGAGCGTGTATTTAGCCAACCAGACGACAAGCAATGGCTTGACGATTTACTCCACCCGTTGATTCGTACCCGCATGATTCAAGCTTGCGCCGACGCGCAATCTCAGTATTGTTTGCTTGTCGTGCCCTTATTAGTAGAAAATAACCTGATGACATTAGCCGATCGCATCCTTGTGGTGGATGTTGACCCGGCCACCCAGATAACCCGAACCTTGGCGCGCGATCAGGTCAGCCAACAACAAGTTCAGGCAATCTTGGCCGCGCAAGCCAGTCGTCAACAACGCCTCGACGTGGCTGATGACGTGATCGACAATACCCACACGGAGGCGGAACTTGATCGACAAGTTGATGCCTTACACCACACGTATTTAACCTTGGCAACCCAGGCAAACGCCGGTGTATAGCCGGACAGGATAGCTCAACGCTTATGACCAGCCTCACTGTGTATGAACACCCACTCAATGAACAGGTGCGTATTTATTTGCGCCTGGAGTACCTGCTCGACCAACTGGACGAAGTGAGCGGCCTTTCAGCACCCTGCCACCATATTCAATTTTTCCGCAGTTTATTCGATTTATTGGAAATTTTAGAGCAGGTGCAAGTAAAAGCAGACTTAGCCAAGGATTTGGATAAACTGAAGAAAAAGCTCAACGCATGGGCAAACGTACCGCAAGTGGATCAAACCCAGCTGAATCAGCTACTCGATCAGGTGGCCGCGCACCAACGTTCGGTGCTCCAGGCCAAACGCTTTGGTCAGCCACTGCGGGAAGATCGCTTCTTAACCAGCATCAAGCAACGCTTCTCGATTCCCGGAGGCAGCTGCAGTTTTGATTTGCCCGTTTTTCATTATTGGTTGCATCAGCCGCTCGCGGCCCGACAAAATGCGATTCAAACTTGGATGGCTACCCTATCGCCGCTGCGTGATGCACTCGCTTTTTGGCTGCAACTAACACGCGAAAGCGCACTCGGCGGCACTGCGACAGTAAAACAAGGGTTTTATCAACAAGAAGCCGATGGCGCTTGTTTAATTCGACTAAAACTGACACCGGATCTGGGCGTGTACCCTTTGGTATCAGGCCATAAAAACCGCTTCGCCATCCGGTTTATGCCATTTGACGATGATCATGAGGTCGCCGACAATATGCCTGTTCATATCAGTGTCTGTTAAGGAGAAGTACGTGAGTAATACCCCCACTGTGGTGAAATGCCCGACCTGTCAACAGCCTGTGGTTTGGGGAGAGGTGAGTCCACACCGTCCATTTTGTAGTAAACGCTGTCAACTGATCGATTTAGGCGAGTGGGCCAGTGAAGAAAAAGCCATCCCCGGTGCACCTGATATCTCGGATGATGACTTGTGGTCAGAAGAGCAGCCCGACTGAGCAGGCTGCATTCACTTCACTGAGCAGGCTGCGCTCACTTCGCGTAGCAAACTGTATTAACACAATGGCGAGCGTCCTTCGCCCCGCTCGCGTGTTAGTCTTGATGTTAGTGCAACCGAGTCAAAATCGGGCGTGAATTTTCTCAAGTACGGCGTCATTCGCGTCTGGAAACGTATAGTTATCCAGCTCAGCGATAGGCGCCCAAACCCCCTCTTGGCCTTCACAACCAGCCGGCTCACCATCAAAACGACACACTAAGAAAAAATCTAAGCTCAAGGCTTTGTCTGGAAAATCAAAGTCTAACGAAATAAATGGGCTGACCTCGGTGGCATCAATACCCACTTCTTCTTTGAGTTCACGGAGCAGAGCGCGTTTAGGCGTTTCACTGCCTTCAATTTTCCCGCCCGGAAACTCCCATTTTCCTCCTTGGTGGGCCTGATCGTGACGACGTGTAATAAACACTTGATCTTGTGCCGAATTGACAATAATGCCCGCGGCAATACTTACCCGTTTCATGCACTCTCCTAATAATAAAAAAAGGCCGCGAAAACGGCCTTTTTGCTAACACAGGGTCAGGGGCTAGATTCTACCGTGACACTGTTTAAATTTCTTCCCTGATCCGCAAGGACAAGGCTCGTTTCGGCCAACTTTTCGCCCATCACGTACCACGGTTTCGTTGCCGCTGTCGTCACGTTCAGCGCTTTCACCATCATCAAACTGGTTTTCAGCCTGTGCATGATTAACCTGTTGCTGACGCGCCGCTTTCTCAGCACGTGCTTGACGTTCAGCTTCCATGCGCTCAACGTCGTCAGGCTGTTGAACCCGAACACGACTCAAAGCAGTCACGACATCGGTTTTTAATGCATCTAACATGCCTTCAAACAGCTCAAACGACTCGCGCTTATACTCTTGTTTCGGGTTTTTCTGGGCATAGCCACGCAAATGAATGCCTTGACGCAGATGATCCATCGCCGCCAAATGCTCTTTCCAAAGGGTGTCGAGCGTTTGTAGCATGACCGCCTTTTCAAAGTTACGCAGCGTTTCCGCACCAACGGCTTCTTCTTTACCTTTGTACACCTCAATTAAGGCAGTCAGAATACGTTCACGCAGCAACTCTTCGTAGAGCTTGTCATCTTCATCCAACCATTGTTGAATCGGCAGCTCGATATCAAAATCGGCTTTTAAGCGCTTCTCAAGCCCAGCAATATCCCACATTTCTTCTAACGACTGTGGCGGGATATATTGGTTAACAATGGTATTAACCACGTCTTCGCGGTTGTGCTCAATCATCTCACTGATGTCATTTGAGACGAGCAATGCATCACGCAATTCATAAACCACTTTACGCTGATCGTTGGCGACGTCATCGAACTCAAGCAGCTGCTTACGAATATCAAAGTTACGGCCTTCAACTTTGCGCTGCGCATTCTCAATCGCTTTGTTAACCCAGGGGTGTTCAATCGCTTCCCCTTCAGCCATCCCGAGGCGCTTCATCATATTGGACACCTTCTCTGATGCAAAAATGCGCATCAGTGAGTCGTCCATGGATAGATAAAAACGGGTTGAGCCCGGATCACCTTGACGTCCGGCACGACCACGTAATTGGTTATCAATACGACGCGATTCGTGACGTTCGGTACCAATGATGTGTAAGCCGCCGGCTTCGACCACTTGGTCGTGCAGCTGTTGCCATTTTTCTTTCGCCGCTTCCACTTGGGCATCGGTGGGGTTTTCGACATCACCGAGAACCTGTTTCCAGCTTCCGCCCAGAACAATATCCGTACCACGGCCCGCCATGTTGGTCGCAATGGTGACTGCGCCTGGATAACCGGCTTGCTCCACAATATCCGCTTCGTGCGCGTGGAACTTCGCATTCAGTACCTGGTGCTTAATGCCATCTTTGTTAAGCGCATCAGACAACAGCTCAGACTTTTCAATCGATACCGTGCCCACCAATACAGGCTGACCGGCTTTTGCACGTGCTTTGATGTCTTCAGCAATCGCGACAAACTTTTCTTTCTCGGTCATATAAACCTGATCCGCATGGTCTTTTCGCACCATCGGACGGTTGGTGGGGATCACAACGGTATCGAGTCCATAAATCGACTGGAACTCGAATGCTTCGGTATCAGCGGTCCCGGTCATGCCTGAGAGTTTGTCATACAAACGGAAGAAGTTTTGGAAGGTAATCGAGGCCAGCGTTTGGTTCTCGTTTTGGATTTTCACCCCTTCCTTGGCTTCTACGGCTTGGTGTAAGCCTTCAGACCAGCGACGACCTGGCATAGTACGGCCAGTGTGCTCATCAACAATGATGACCTCGTCGTCTTTAATGATGTAATCAACATCACGCTCAAACAAAACATGCGCGCGCAAGGCGGCATTAATGTGATGGATAAGGCTAATGTTGGCAGGCGAGTAAAGGGTATCATCCTCTCCCATCAAGCCGTTTTTCTTCAGCAAGTCTTCAACAAACTCTTGACCGTTTTCGGTCATGTAGACCTGCTTCGCCTTTTCATCGACCGTGAAATGGCCATCACCTTGATAATCTTCGGTGTCTTCTTCTGCTTGCTGCTTTAAGCTAGGAATCAAGGCATTAATGCGCTGATACATTTCGGAGCTATCTTCTGCCGGCCCCGAGATAATTAATGGCGTTCGCGCTTCATCAATTAAGATGGAATCGACCTCATCGACGATAGAGAAGTAGCGATCACGCTGAACGCGGTCTTCGGCGCGAAACGCCATATTGTCACGCAAATAATCAAAACCGAATTCGTTATTGGTGCCGTACAGCACATCGCACGCATAGGCGGCTTTTTTGGCCTCTGGCGGCATATTCGGTACATTGACGCCAACCGTCATCCCTAGAAACTCGAACAAAGGACGGTTGGTTTCAGCATCACGCTCGGCCAAGTAATCATTGACGGTGATAATGTGAACCGACTTGCCGGTTAACGCGTTCAGGTAGGAAGGCAGGGTCGCCGTGAGCGTTTTACCCTCACCGGTACGCATCTCGGCAATTTTGCCGTTATGCAGCACAATCCCACCAATCATCTGCACATCAAAATGGCGCAGACCGAAGACACGCTTCGAGGCTTCTCGTACTGTTGCAAAGGCCTCTGGAATAAGATCATCCAGTTCAGCGCCTTGATCTAAGCGCTCGCGGAACTCAACGGTTTTAGCTTTTAGCGCATCGTCGTTCAACGCTTCAAATTGGGGTTCGAGTTTGTTGATTTCATCAACAACTTTTCGCAGCCGACGCAAGGTGCGGTCATTTCGGCTTCCGATAACTTTAGTCAGGACTTTCGATAACATGGCGTTGCCGGTACTCTTTTTAATGGTCTTCCCACATGGGCGGCCGCTACACTGCCACTCTGTTGGCGTGTTTCAGTTCAACGCGGGTTGGCTTAAGCTCATCGATTCAACATGAGATAACAAGGCTTATCTCTTTTAAGTGGAGCCAAATCGGACAGAATTCAAGGGCGATCACGCCGCTTCACAACAATTTCCACGTAACTGATAATGTGATAGACGGAATGGAAAAAGGTTCTCCCTTATCGCCGTACCCATGCGACACTTACCTGTGAATGATTCGCGCACTGTATATTGTACTCCCCCAGCAATCCCTAATTGATCAAATGGGTTAGCTTACATGCTGGGGTCACGCATGTATGATAAGGTAAAATAGTCTCACATCCTATGACAAATCTAGGACTCAAGGGATCAATTAGCGAAAATTAGACGCTGTGCGCCCGTTCCCACACCGAATTGATGACAAAAAAGGCAGTTATTGTGCTATGAGAGACCATCGTCCTCGCTCAACGCTACACCTGCTAGAGAGCGACTCCAACAACATTGCCCAACGGGCGGTCGAGCTTGCCAAGCTAAACAAGCTGATCTTAGCATTGTTGCCCGGTGAAACCTCAAAGGCATGTCGCGTTGCCAATTATCGTGATGGCGTATTAGTGATTGAAGTAGGTAGCGCCGCTTGGGCCATGCGGCTTAACTATGAGCGTCAGCACCTGCTCTCGGTGTTACGCACCAAAGGCCTCGCGAGCTTGACGACCATTGAGGTGAATATTAATCCAGCATTAGCCGCCGCGGACAGAACAGATCACGAGAAGGCCCCTTCTCGTCATCTTAGCCAAGCCTCTGGCGAGTTGCTTCGCGCGTTAGGGGAAGGCGCTTCCCCAACATTAAAAGCACGATTTGAAGCATTAGCTAACCTGGCCCATGATCAAAAAAAGCCAGAGTAAACTCCGGCTTTTTTATCTTAATCTCGTATTTGGTTACGATGCCTAACGGTTAGGCTTCATATCGCTTTCTGTCAGCGGTCACACCATCTAGTAGCTTATACGCAAGTAGTGGCGTATACGCAAGTAGTAGCTTATGCGCAAGGATATCGCTTAGGCCAATACCATTCCCGGTTCAGCAAATGCCACAGGAGAGGTTTCAGTCTCTTCAAATGTGACCCACTCCCACGCTTCTTGATCGGCCAACACCGCGCGTAACAGCTTGTTGTTTAAGGCATGGCCTGATTTGTAGGCGCGCATTTCACCAAGAATACTGTGTCCACACATGTACAAGTCACCAATGGCATCCAGGACTTTGTGCTTAACCAGTTCATTGTCAAAACGTAGGCCGTCTTCGTTCAAGATGCGATAATCATCCAAAACAATCGCGCAGTCAAAGCTGCCACCCAGACACAAGTTTTGTGACTGCAAGTATTCGATATCACGCATAAAACCGAAGGTTCGCGCGCGGCTCAAGTCTTTAATAAAAGATTGACTTGAGAAGTCGAGCACCAAGTTTTGTTGCTCCGATTCAATCGCCGGATGGTCGAATTCGATGGCAAAGTCGAGACGGAAGCCGTTATAAGGCAACAGTTCCGCCCACTTATCATCGTCTTCAATGCGAACAGGCTTTTTGATACGAATGAATCGTTTTGGCGCATTTTGGACATCGATACCCGCAGACTGCAGCAAGAAAATAAACGGGCTTGAACTGCCATCCATAATCGGGATCTCTGGCGCATTCACTTCGATAATGATGTTATCGATACCCATTCCTGCTATTGCAGCACTGAGATGCTCAACGGTTGAGATGCGAACACCCGCGTCATTCACTAAGGCGGTGCACAGCATGGTATCGCGCACATCCTCAGGGTTGGCCGGAAAATCAACCGGCGGCTCCATGTCAGTGCGACGATAAATCACACCGGTGTTGGCAGGAGCCGGACGCAGAGTAAGCGTAACCTTACGCCCAGAGTGGAGACCCACACCAGTCGTTTGGACCATACTTTTCAATGTTCGCTGTCTAATCATCGGCTTATCTCAACTTTTTCTTAAAAAAGTGTGCTCTGCGTCACTCATTACCCTGTCACCTTAGACAAGGGGAGCGAGATGGTAGCACATCACTGGCTACAAACCAAGCAATTGCGATCAGTCAGCTTGTTTACGCAAAAACGCAGGAATATCGAGATAATCATGCTCAGTCTGCGATTTTGGTGCTGCATTCGATGAAGCAGCTGGCTGCTCTTTCGCCGCTGGATTTGAACTTGCCGCCTGAGGTTTATCCTGCAAAGGCTGTGCCTTTTTAGGCTCGGCTTTTGCTTGCCCAGACTGTGCATTGGTGACCAAGGTAATGTCTGGCTTACGTTCGTTGCCAATCCCGGTCGCCACCACAGTCACTCGCAGCTCATCGCTCATTTCTGGATCCATCGACGTTCCGATCACCACAGTGGCATTGTCTGATGCAAATGCTTTGACGGTGTTACCCACGGTCTCGAACTCATCAAGACGCATATCAAAGCCTGCTGTAATGTTGACTAGCACACCACGCGCACCCGCCAAGTCGATGTCTTCAAGAAGTGGGCTAGAAATGGCCATCTCTGCCGCTTCTTCAGCACGATCTTCGCCCGTTGCAACACCACTGCCCATCATTGCGTGTCCCATTTCTGACATCACAGTGCGTACGTCAGCAAAGTCAACGTTAATATGGCCAGGGCGTGTGATCAGTTCTGCAATCCCTTGTACGGCATTGCGTAACACATCGTTCGCCTTCGCAAAGGCATCCAGCAAGGTAATGCCGCGACCTAGCACCTTAAGCAATTTTTCGTTGGGAATCGTAATCAGCGAGTCAACTTGCTTTGACAGCTCTTCGATTCCTTGCTCGGCAAACGCCAGTCGCTTTTTACCTTCGAAGCTGAAAGGCTTGGTGACCACAGCAACGGTAAGAATCCCCATTTCTTTCGCGATTTCCGCGATAACAGGCGCTCCCCCGGTGCCGGTACCACCGCCCATTCCGGCTGCGATAAATACCATATCGGCACCTTCGAGCTCAGCTTTAATCGCATCGCGATCTTCGAGTGCGGAATCACGCCCAACTTGCGGATTTGCCCCCGCGCCAAGTCCTTTGGTGATATCACCGCCAATTTGAATGACCGTGCCGACACTGCTTTTCCGTAGTGCTTGGGCATCCGTATTAATGCTAATAAAGTCAACCCCTTCGATTGACTCACGCACCATATGTTCAACGGCGTTACCACCGCCACCGCCAATGCCGACGACCTTAATCACCGCATCGTCAGACATTTCCATCATCGGTTCAAACATGAGTTCTCTCCGTCCTTCCTGTTCGCATCAGGGTTAAAATTCTTTCTTAAACCAGCTACTCAGCGTCTTAATCCAGCTAGCCACAGCCCGCTTTTGTTCTGGTTCACTCGTTTCTGTCAGCAAGCTTTCTTTACCGTAGTGTAAAAGCCCAACCGCGGTTGCATAGCAAGGCGCTTGTACATAATCAGTCAGTCCCGTGACATTGGCTGGCTGCCCAACACGCACTTGGTTTTGGAACACGCGTTCCGCGCATTCAACCAGCCCATGCATTTGTGATGCTCCGCCAGTAAGCACTATTCCAGCTGCCATTTGATGTTTCACACCATCGCTACGCAGTTTTTCTTGAATGGCGACTAATTTTTGATTCACCAGTCCCAACAATTCTGAACAACGCGGCTCAATCACTTCAGACAAGGTTTGTCGCTGTAACGTCCGCGACGGGCGTCCACCCACGCTCGGCACATTGACTTTTGCATCCTTATTCACCAACTCACTCAATGCACAGCCATATTTCACTTTAATGTCTTCTGCATCCGCCAGTGGGGTGCCAAAGGCATAGGCTATATCGCTGGTGATCACATTGCCCGCGTAAGGAATGACCTCGGCATGCCGAAGTGCGCCGCCAGTCCAAACTGCAAGATCCATGGTGCCGCCGCCAATATCGACCACGCACACGCCGAGCTCTCGTTCATCCGGCGTGATCACCGCATGGCTCGCTGATAGCCCGGAGAAAATCAGCTGATCCACTCTAAGACCACAACGCTCCACGGCTTTCTCAATATTTTTCGCGGTATCATTGTGACATGTGATGAGGTGCACACTGGCTTCCATCCTTACGCCAGATAGGCCGAGCGGATTTTTGATCCCTTCTTGGTAATCGATTTTGTATTCTTGCGGGATCACATGCAGCACGCGCTGCTCATCACTGATTTTGACCGACTTTGCCGTATGAATCACGTTGTCTATATCGTCTTGGGTAACCTCTTCATCCGAAATTGTCCCCATGCCTCTCTCAGTTTGGCAGTGAATGTGCTTTCCTGACAAAGAAAGATAAACAGAACTGATTTGGCAATCGGCCATCATCTCTGCTTCATTCACCGCACGCTGAACAGATTTAACCACAGATTCTAAGTCGTTAACGCCACCCTTATCCATGCCGCGTGATGGGCTGCTGCCCACACCCAGTACGTTGATGGTGCCGTCTGGCAGTACTTCACTGACCAGAGTAGACACTTTGGACGTCCCAATATCGAGCCCAACTATCAGTGACTTATCTGTCGTTTTATTCATTCACACCATCTCTTAATCTTGGCTATTCGCGGGGCCTGTTTCGCTTTTCCAGCCAACGGCCGCGCCCGTGTCATAACGCAAATCTACATAGGCAATTGTTTTATCTTGCGCACTGATCCGCGGGTATAACGCGACCAAGCGAGCAAGCCGTTCTTGCCGGGCTGTCCGCCCTAACTCAATCCGTACGCCATCTCGTGTTACGATACGCCAAGACCGACGTTTATTCAGTGACAGCGCTTGTATCGATAAACCAATTTTCCGCAGTTTCTTTTCCAGTTCACGACTCGTCGCCAGCACTTCTTCAGCTGAGCCGGGTGTGCCGTGTAGCGAAATTAACGATTTGTCAGCCACATCACTGGGTGCACCATCAAAAACCTCACCGCTTGGTGTGAGCAACTTTTGCCCGTTCCAAATCGCACTCGCGCGATATTCAGTGATGTGCACCTTCAAGGTATCCGGCCATTGCTTTCTCACGGCCACATGCTTCACCCAAGGCAGAGCCTCAATGCTGCTCTGGATGCTATCCACATCCTGCAGCATAAAGCTCTTTAACTCGCCCACTGWCAACACCGCCTCTCGGACTTGCGTCGCTGTCACGTAAGTCTGGTCGCCTTCGATCATCAGTTGCGATAAGGGGAGCTGCTGCTCATCACTCATCCAGTCAATCACACGAGCTAGACCAAAGAGCATCAGGATAATAACCCCAATTAAAAACGCGAGTGATGCGCTTTTTTGGCGATCCAGCTGCACCATTCCTTGCACTCGTGTAAGGGCATTAACCATGCTCATACCTATCTTGTCGCCTTGTGTCGATGCTACTTGACACTCATCGCGAAAAAACCGACTGATTATAGCGATCCCGCGCCAAGCACTCCAACACAGATATGCATTTTCATACATAAGCTGGGATCTATTGCGCGCATTTTGGCTCCTGAACGCGATAAAAATCTATTTTTTGGTCACCAAGCGCGCAATTGCGCGCCGTTTTTACGTTGCCAACTTGTGTTTTATTGTGCCATTTCAGCCTTGTCTAGCTGTTTTGCCGCTAAGTTTTTCGCTACTTTACCAATATCTCCCGCCCCTTGTGTTAAAACCAAGTCATTCGCTTGAATAACATTGGCGAGCGCGGAGGGTAAGGCATCGGCATTCGGCACAAAAATCGGGTCCAGCTTACCGCGAGCGCGAATACTACGACAAAGACTTCTCCCATCGGCTCCCGCAATCGGGGTTTCACCAGCTGCATACACATCTAGCATCAGCAACACGTCGACTTTTTCTAACACGTTGGCAAAATCATCATAAAGATCGCGCGTACGACTATAGCGATGTGGCTGAAAAATCATAACCAAGCGATGGTTTTGCCAGCCACCGCGTGCGGCTTTAATCGTGACATCCACTTCGCTAGGGTGATGGCCGTAATCGTCCACCAGCAAGGCAGTGCCGTCATCGACCGGGAACTCGCCAAGTTGATCAAAACGGCGTCCCGTCCCGGCAAAATTAGCGAGGGCACGTAAAATAGCGTCGTCGTCCACCCCGTCTTCGGTTGCTACCGCAATCGCTGCTGCCGCATTCAGGGCGTTGTGCTGGCCTGGCGTATTCAAGCGAATGGTCAAGGTTTCGCGGCCAGGGCGTGTCACTTTAAAAATGCCACATTGCCCATGTTGCTGGTAATCATGTAAACATACATCCGCATCCTGCGAGAACCCATAGGTGATCACTTGACGACCAATCGACGGAATTAACTCGCGAACCACGGGATCATCAATGCACACCACCGCTAAACCATAGAACGGCAGATTATGGAGAAAGTCGATAAACGTCTGTTGCAGTTTTGCGAAACTACCGCCATAGGTATCCATGTGATCCGCTTCAATATTGGTCACAATGGCGACCATAGGCTGCAAGTGTAAAAACGACGCGTCGCTCTCATCCGCCTCTGCAATCAAATAACGACTGCTTCCCAAACGTGCGTTGGTGCCCGCACTTTTTACTAACCCGCCATTCACGAAAGTGGGATCCAGGCCTGCCTCAGAAAAGATCTGCGTCACCATCGCGGTCGTGGTGGTTTTGCCGTGGGTGCCGGCAACGGCAATACCATGCCGGTAGCGCATTAATTCGGCAAGCATTTCTGCCCGTCTGACTACCGGGATCCGTAAAGCTTTTGCCGCTTCAACTTCCGGGTTGTCAGCTTTAATTGCTGTTGATACCACCACCACACTGGCTTGTTCTATATGGCTCGCTTGATGACCGATAAAGATCTGCGCCCCCATGGATGCCAATCGCTCCGTGACGATATTCTGTGCAAGATCCGAGCCGGTTATTTGGTAACCTTCATTAATCAGCACCTCAGCAATACCGCACATGCCTGCACCGCCAATCCCGACAAAATGGATCCGCTTGACCCGGCGCATTTCCGGGATCATGGCGCGAAGTTTTTCCAGCTGCTGATTATCCAATTTACCCATTATCTATTCTCTATGTGTTTGCGTGTGCGGTAATAGCATCCGCAACGCGGGCATCTGCATCAATAATGGCAGCGTCACGCGCCGCCGTCGCCATCGCTAACAGGCGGTGGCGGTCTAACCGATTGATTGTTTCCGCCAGTGACTGGGCGGTCAGTGATGGCTGCTCAATCATTAAAGCCGCACCACGGGCGACTAAGTAATCACCGTTGAGTGCTTGTTGCCTATCTGCATGCATAAAGGGGACAAAAATCGCCCCAACGCCAGCCGCCGCTAATTCAGACACGGTAAGCGCGCCGCTTCGACAAATTACCACATCGGCCCAAGCGTAAGCCTCGGCCACGTCATCAATAAATTCGCTCACATCAACATCGACCATTCCGGCGTGTTGATAAGCGGAAAGCGTCTTTTCCGCATTATTTTTCCCGGCTTGATGACGCACCGTCACCGACTGTTCTAGCCGTGGCATTGCCTCAGGCACCGTTTGATTGAGGATACGTGCGCCTTGACTGCCCCCCATCACCAAAATACGTAGTGCACCTTGACGGTCTGCGAATCGTTGCGCGGGATCCGGGAGGTCACACACGTCTCGACGTACGGGATTCCCAACCACCGGCTGCCCATCAAACGCGCCCGGGAAGGCTTGCAACACTTGCTTGGCAACTTTGGCTAACCACTGATTGGTCAGCCCCGCCACGGCATTTTGCTCATGGAGGATCACTGGCACACCACTTATCCAAGCGGCGATTCCGCCTGGGCCACTGACATAACCGCCCATGCCCAACACCGCATCGGGTTTGACACGTTTAATCACTTGGCGTGCCTGCCAAATGGCACTGACAATCATCCAAGGGGCTCGTAGCTTGCGCATCAGTCCGGATCCAATCAAGCCTTTGACACGAATAAATGCGATCTCGATACCATATTTGGGAACGAGTTCGGCTTCCATGCGATCAGCGGTACCGAGCCAACAGATATCCCATCCCTGCTTTTCTAAAAACTTGGCGACCGCAAGGCCGGGAAATACATGACCACCGGTCCCGCCTGCCATCACTAATAATCGTTTTTTAGTCATGTTTATGATCTTTACCTTGATAAGGGGTTTTTTGGTGTGCTTGAGACGTCGCTAAGCGGTATTCGTGATCAATGCGCAGTAACAAGGCCACCGCGACCGCCATAATCACCAAGCTCGATCCTCCGTAGCTGATCAGTGGCAAGGTTAACCCTTTGGTCGGCAACATGCCCGACGCCGCACCGACATTCACCAGGGTTTGAAAGGCAAACCAAATGCCAATGCCAAAGGCTAAAAAACCACCGAATAACTGGTTTTGCGCCAGACAGCGCTTTCCAATGAAAAGCGCTTTGAAAACGAGGAAAAAAATAAGACACAGAATCACACTCAAACCCACGAGCCCGAGTTCCTCGGCAATGACCGCAAAGACAAAGTCAGTGTGCGCCTCCGGTAAATACTCTAACTTTTGAATCGAATTTCCTAGTCCTTGGCCAAACCAGTCGCCACGTCCAAATGCCATCAGAGATTGCGTCAGCTGGTAGCCGCTGCCAAACGGGTCTTGCCAAGGATCTAAAAACGCAGTGACTCGCCGCACTCGATAGGGTTCAGCAATGATTAAGCCCGCGACCAAGGTCAGACCCGTCATCAACAAGGCGATAAACTGCCACAATTTTGCCCCAGCCATAAACAACATGCCCACGGTGGTCACAAACATCACCACCACTGAGCCTAAATCTGGTTGAATCAGCAACAACCCCGCAAACAGCAGCAACACAGCCAGCGGCTTGGCAAAACCACGGAAATGTTCACGGACTTCACCATGGCGGCGCACCAGATATCCGGCTAAAAAGACAAATAAAGATAACTTGGCAATCTCGGCCGGTTGGATATTGATCCCCGCGATAGAAATCCATCGTGCCGCGCCATTGACCGAACGACCCACCACCAACACCGCCAGCAAGAGAATCGATGAGATCAATAACATGTAGCCACTGTAGCGCTGCCAAAGTTTGACAGGGATATACATCACCGCCACCGCCGCCAACATGGCAACCAGCAAATAAAAGGCATGGCGTTTGGCAAACAAAAAGGGGGCATCCGCCAGTCGTAATCCAACTGGGAGCGAGGCTGAGGTGACCATGACAAGACCAATAACCATTAGGAGCAGAGACGTCCACACCAATTGGCGATCGTACAGTACCCCCGGCGATGGCGTTCGGAGCCACTGCCAACAATATTTGGGGAATGCACGCACTGCTGTCATAACGGCCTCGCGATAACAGATTCTACGCCGGCAACAAACGCCTGACCACGAGCGGCAAAGTTAGTAAATTGATCCAAACTTGCACACGCTGGCGACAGCAATACCATGTCGCCTTTCGTTGCAGCCGTTGCCGCGGCATCGATGGCTTGTTGCAGGGTATCAAAGCACTGTGCCGACGCGTCCAGTGCGGCTAATTGAGCTTGATCTTTACCAAAACAGTAAAGCCTGACAGGTAACTTGGCGAGTGCAGGCTGCAACACACTAAAGTCGGCTCCTTTACCCTCTCCGCCTACTAACAAGTGTAAGTAACCGCTCACTTCAAGACCATCAAGCGCCGCTAACGTACTGGCAACATTGGTGGCTTTGGAGTCATTCACCCAGATCACACCTTGGTGCTCAGCGACTTTTTGACAACGATGTGCCAGCCCAGTGTATGTGCGCAGCGCGGTGATTTGAGCGGGCTGGCTCATCCCGACACTATCAGCCAATGCCATGGCCGCGAGGCTGTTTGCTACATTATGGCGACCAACAAGGCTCAGTGAGGACACCGGTAGCACAGGCTTTCCTTGCGCCGATAACCACGTTTGCCCATCGTCAGTGCCCAAACAGTAATCGCCCTGGCTAAAGCCAAACAAACACATGTCGGCATCAATCTGTGTCTGTGCATCATCTGCGTTGCCGATCAAGGTAGTTGCATGGGTAAAAATACGACATTTCGCCGCCCGATAATCCGCCAAGCTTTGATACCTGTCCATGTGATCTTCTGAGAAGTTCAAGAAGGCGGCGCCTTGAAGGGTCAATGACTTAGTGGTTTCCAATTGAAAGCTGGACAGCTCTAACACATAGAGGTCGTGGCCTTTGTCGAGCAAATCCAGTGCCGCCACGCCGATATTACCGCCCACGCCCACATTAATGCCGTCAGCTTTCGCCATTTCTCCCACCAGCGCCGTGACCGTACTTTTGCCATTTGAGCCGGTAATCGCCACTGCGGGCTTATCGCAGTACCAAGCGAAGAGTTCAATATCACCAACAATGGGCGTGCCCGCGGCATGAACAGGCGCCAATACGGGGGTGGCAAGCGAGATACCAGGATTAATCACCACCAAGTCAGCTGACGCCAGCCATGCCGAATGCCAGCTTCCCGTATGTCGTACGACCGTCTCTGGCAGCTGCGCCTCTCCAGGAGGAGATTGGCGCGAATCCATCACGCGGATCATGGCGTCAGGATGATGGCGAGCAATAAAGTTCACCACTGAGAGGCCGGTGATCCCCAGCCCCATCACCACGATATGCTTAAACTCGGTTAATGTGCGGTGGCCTGGTTGCGTCATGGTTAACGGACCTTCAAGGTGGCGAGGGCAATCAACACCAGCATCAAAGAAATAATCCAAAACCGTACGATCACCCGAGGCTCTGGCCAGCCTTTCAATTCATAATGGTGATGAATCGGCGCCATACGGAAAATCCGTTTTCCCCGCAGTTTGTACGAGCCTACCTGCAAGATCACTGAGATGGTTTCCATCACGAACACCCCGCCCATGATGATCAATAGCAATTCTTGACGGACCAGCACGGCGATCGTGCCCAATGCACCGCCCAACGCCAGTGAGCCCACATCGCCCATAAAAACTTGCGCCGGATAGGTGTTGAACCACAAAAAGCCCAGCCCCGCGCCAACAATGGCCGCGCAAACCACAACCAGTTCACTGCTGTATTCGATATACGGAATATGCAGGTAGCTGGCGAAATTGACGTTACCGGTCGCCCAAGCAATAAAGGCGAAGCCGCCGGCAACCATCACGGTTGGCAAAATAGCCAAGCCATCTAAGCCATCAGTGAGGTTCACCGCATTGCTGGTTCCCACGATGACAAAGTAAGTGAAGACAATATAAAACAGACCAAGCTGGGGCATCACGTCTTTAAAGAAAGGCACCACCAGTTGTGTCGCCGCGGTGTCATTGCCATGGGCGTAGAGCGCGAACGCCACCCCGAGTGCGATCGCAGATTGCCAAAAGTACTTCCAACGGGCGACTAATCCATCGGTATTTTTACGCACTACCTTGCGGTAGTCATCAACAAAACCAATCGCACCGTATCCCAGTAGCACGACCATCACAGCCCACACATAGGGGTTGGATAAATCGGCCCACAACAAAACGGTTAAACTAATGGCAGCAACAATTAAGACCCCGCCCATCGTCGGCGTACCGCGTTTGCTAAAGTGAGATTCGGGGCCCTCCTCGCGAACAACTTGACCAATCTGCATCGACTGTAAACGTCGAATCAGACGTGGGCCGGCCCAAAGCGAGAAAACCAATGCCGTCAGTGCACTAACAATGGCGCGAAATGTCAGGTATTCAAACAAGCGCATTGAGGGTAAAAGGTTTTGTAGTACTTCCGCTAGCCATAAAAGCATTAGCAAGCCTCCTTGATTGCGGTGACAACCGCTTCCATCGCCATCCCTCGGGCGCCTTTAATCAGTATCGTGTCAGGTGTTTGTGTTTTTATCATGGCTACTACGTGCGCAATCAGCGCCTCTTTACTGTCAAAATGATCGCCGCCACAGCGTTCGCTGATCACACGGCTATCGCGTCCGGTCGTGAAGACACGGTTAACAGCAGCTTGCGCCGCATGCTCTCCAACTTCACGGTGCATTTGCTCACTGTATTCACCCAGCTCTGCCATATCACCGACGATCAACCAACGCTCACCTGGATAGCTGGCTAAAACATCAATGGCAGACTTCATCGCTGGGACACTGGCGTTATAGGTATCATCAATCAGCCGTAACCCTGGGCGAGGCTCACTCACTTGTGTGCGTCCTGCGACGTTTTCTACCGACTCAAGCCCGGCCACGACATCCGCCAGACTCACGCCGGGTAACTGCATCGCCGCACAACCGGCCATTAACGCATTGATAATATTGTGCTTGCCCGGTAGCGGCAGCATCACCGACTGTTGGCTCTGTCCGTCACTTAGCGTGAGCTGATAACAGCCTGCGGTTGTCAGGGCACTATCAATCAAGGTCAGGGGGGCGGCTTGCGTGTCTGTTACCGCAATCACCTGCTTATCTGCCAGGACGTCACCCCATGTATCACCACCGTGGCTACCCTGATTCACCAACGCTATCCCGCCTTCGGGCAGCCCTTGATAAATTTCGCCTTTGGCAACAGCCACTCCCTCTAATGAGCCGAACCCTTCGAGATGGGCCGCGGCTAAGTTAGTGACCATGGCAATATCAGGCTTGACCAATGATGTGGTATAAGCAATTTCACCAATATGATTAGCGCCGAGTTCAATCACCGCATAGTGGTGTGCAGGAGTGAGTCGAAACAACGTCAGCGGGACACCAATATCATTATTGAAGTTGCCGGCAGTCGATAACGTGGGTCCTTTCTGTGCCAAGATCGTCGCCAGCATTTGTTTGACTGTGGTCTTACCGCAGCTCCCCGTGATCGCAATGGTCGGCACCTGGCATTGCTGTTTGACCCAAGCGCCTAACTGACCCAGGGCAAGGCGTATATCGTCCACCAGCAATTGGGGTATATCAATGTCCAACTGGCGCGAAACCACCATCGCGGCGGCGCCTGATGCTTTTGCTTGCTCAGCAAAATCGTGGCCATCAAAACGGTCACCTTTAAGCGCGACAAACAGTGCCCCCGCGCGCAGCTCACGCGTATCGGTGGTAATGGCATCGATCGGCGGCGTACCCGACGCGTGATCGGCATAATACACAGTGGCCCCTATCGCATTCGCCAATGTGCTGAGGGTTGTCCGAATCATGATAACTCCTTGAGTCGCGCCGCGACCGTCTCGCGGTCAGAGTAATGCACCTTGCCATGCGCGAGCACTTGATAGTCTTCATGGCCCTTGCCTGCCACCAAGACAATGTCGTTGGCTTGCGCTTGCTCGATGACCTGCGTCACCGCTTGAGCGCGGTCATGCTCTACCCATACACGTTCGGGGTTGTGCAGCCCCGCGAGCATATCTTGCGTGATCGACTCAGGGGCCTCACCGCGAGGGTTATCATTGGTCAACACCACCTTGTCGGCATGCTGTTCAGCCACTCGGGCCATCACCGGGCGTTTACGCGTATCACGATCGCCGCCACAGCCAAATACACACCAAAGTGCGCCGTGGCAATGACGTCGTAAGGCCAGTAGTGCTTTCTCAAGCGCATCGGGCGTGTGAGCATAGTCAACCACCACGGTCGGTTTGTCAGGCGCAAGAAAAACCTCCATGCGCCCCACAACCGCTTGTAACTGCTGACTACTCGTCAACAAGGTTGATAACGAATAACCCAGCCCCAGCAAGGTCGCCAAGCTCACCAATAAGTTGCTGACATTAAAATCACCCACTAACTCTGCATACATGTCACCCTGGCCCCACGAGGAGTCAATACGAACACAGACCCCCTCGGTGGTATAGGTCACCGACTGTGCCAGTACATACCGGCCGGCGTGAGCACTTAATGCGTCGGGCTGCATGGCGACGGCAACCGCGTCAGGCCATTGCTGGAGCCAAGTGCGCCCCACGGCATCGTCAGCGTTTATCACTTTGAGCGGAGAGCCCAAATCAAACAGTTGCTTTTTCGCCGCCGCATAGGCATCTAAGGTGCCGTGATAATCGAGGTGGTCATGGCTTAAATTGGTAAACACGGCCGCATTAAACGCGAGGCTAGCAACGCGCCCTTGCACCAAGCCATGTGAAGACACTTCCATCGCGACATGGCGTGCACCTTGCTGCGCAAACGCCGCAAGCTGGGCTTGAATACCAATGGCATCGCCCGTGGTGTTTTCCGCCGCTTCTAATTGGCCAATAAAGCCATTGCCAGTGGTGCCCATCACTGCGGTCCGCTCACCTAAGGCATCTAACCACTGTGCAATCAATTGGGAGACCGTGGTTTTACCATTGGTGCCGGTCACGCCAATCATACCTATGTGCTGTTGCGGGTGCTGATAAAAACGCGCGGCTAATGCCGATAAGGAAGCAGGTAAAACGCATAAACTGATGAGCGGCACATTCTGATGCCACTGCACAGCATTTTGCTCCGCTTGCTGCACCACAGCCACAGCACCGGCCTGAATCGCGGTATCGATAAACTGGCGACCATCAACTTGGTGGCCTTTTATCGCCACGAATACATCACCTTGACGGATTTTGCGGCTATCCAAGGATAGGTGCCGTACCGGCATCGAGGGCACATCCGCCAGCCAAGGGCTCAGCCATTGGTTTAAATCATTCATCGCCATTCACTTCATTTGCATGCTTTGCTACTTGCAACGCCGGACCCGTACCGGCATCCGGTGCAATGTTTAAAATCTGGAGTGCGCTTTTCATCACGCTCGAAAACACAGGTGCCGCGACCTGCCCCCCATAATATTTGTCGCCTTGCGGCTCGTTGATCACCACCACCATGGCCAGCTTAGGATCGCTAATGGGTGCCAGCCCTGCGGTGTAACCAATATATTCGTCGCCGTAGCCACCGGCGACAGCGACTTTCGCGGTCCCGGTTTTGGCGCCAACGCGATAGCCATCAACCGCGGCACGACGCGCACTGCCGCCTTCTTGGGTCACCCCTTCCAGCATTTGCAGGACTTTGTAGGCATTTTCGCGCGAGGCAACTTGCTTACCTTCTGTGACGCCTTCACGCTTTAAAATGCTCAGTGGTCGATTAATGCCCAACGACCCTAGCGTGGCATAAGCACGCACAAGCTGAGTCGGTGTCACCGATAATCCATAGCCAAAGGCTAGCGTGGCACGTTCAAAATCTGACCAACGACGCCGAGAGGGGAAATGGCCCACAGATTCACCAACCAGCTCAACGCCCGTACCGGTGCCGAGCCCAAAGCTGCCATATTGACCTAATAAGGTCTCTACAGGCATGGCTAATGAGAGTTTACTCACACCGATATTACTGGATTTTTTGAGAATACGCGCAAGGTTAGCTTTGCCGACTTTAGAAACATCACGCACTCGACTGCCACCGATTTGCATAATGCCGTTGCCGGTATCTATTACGGTGTCCATATCGGCAACACCGTTTTCTAATGCCGTGAGTACCACAAAAGGCTTCATGGTTGAGCCCGGTTCAAACACATCAGTAATCGCGCGATTACGCATGTTAAAGCTTTTGAGTGAGCTACGATTATTGGGATTATAGGAGGGGGCGTTGACCATGGCCATCACTTCACCGGTCTTCACGTCCACCATCACCAAAGAGCCCGAGGTGGCGCGGTAATCGGCGACGGCTTGTTTGATAGCACGATACGCAATGGCTTGAAGACGCTGATCGATGCTCAGCGTCAGTGACTGGCCTTCTTTTTTATCTTCGGTGGCAATATGCTCCACGACACGGCCAAATCGGTCTTTACGCACCGTGCGTTTACCATGCTCACCCGCCAGCCAATCATCAAATCGGCGTTCGATCCCTTCTAAACCATGGCCGTCAATCCCAGTCATCCCAACAAGGTGTGCACTGACTTCCGCGCTGGGATAAAAGCGGCGTGACTCAGCTTTTAACCCTACGCCTGGTAACTCAAGCTTATCAACGTACGCTGCCATGGCTGGGTGCACTTGACGTTGCAGATAAATAAAACGCCGTTGCCGATTAGCCTGAATTTTATCGATTAAGGCTTGCCGATCTAACCCCAAAACATCCGCAAGCGCATGCCAGCGATCGACATTTTTTAATCCTTGGTGTTTGAATACCGTCACCGGATCCGCCCACACGGCTTGAACGGGCACACTGATCGCGAGTGCCTCACCTTGACGGTCCGTGATCATGCCTCGCGCGGAAGGAACCTTCTCAGTCCGTATCGAACGTAGATCTCCTTCGTGGCGTAACCGATCGGGCTCAATCACTTGGATATAAGCGGCGCGCGCCACCAAGGCAGCCAAGGCTAAGCCAATAAATACGCAGACAAGACCAAAGCGCCACTGAATCAATACCGGTGGCGCTTTGGGTGTACGGCGATTGGTAGACTTGGTAGAACGTTTTTTCACCGGTCGTTACTCAAAGGTCGCGTTACAATCACTTCGTTCTCACTGGTGGGACGAATCATTTCAAAAGACTGACGCGCCACGGACTCCACATGGCTATGTTCAGACAACGCATTTTCCTCTAGCAATTGATTGCGCCACTCCACTTCAAGGGTTTCACGTTGCTCTAATAGCGCGTCCTGTTTGGCAATCAAATTACGCGTTGATTGGGTCATAGATACCACCGCAATCGCCGAAACCAATACCGCCAGCAGTAACCCTAATGGCAACTTCCCGATTGCCAATACATCCTGGCCTATCTGCTTAGCGAGGCTTGGGCGCGGTTTCATGCGTTATCCTAACTTTTCCGCCACGCGTAATACCGAGCTTCGCGCCCGGGCGTTATGCGCCACTTCTTCCGCGGACGGTTTAATCGCCTTGCCAATCGGCTTCATTGCCGCCGAACCGAGCTCGGCAATCTGTGCTTCAGTCAAAGGCACCCCTTTAGGCACATCCGGTCCTTTACTTTGCTTACGGATAAAGCGCTTGACCATGCGATCTTCTAACGAGTGAAAGCTAATCACTGATAAGCGTCCACCCGGGGCTAAACTGGCGAGCGCACCTTGCAGGGCTTGCTCGATTTCATCCAGCTCACTGTTGATATAAATGCGAATCGCTTGAAAGCTACGTGTCGCAGGATGCTTTTTCTTCTCTCTAAACGGCACCGCGTGATCAATCAGCTTGGCAAGCTGATTGGTCGTGGTCAGCGCAGGTGCTTCTTCATCTTCACGGTGACGAACAATGGCATTAGCAATCCGGCGCGCAAAACGCTCTTCGCCGAACACTTTTAATACCCAAACAATATCATCGACACTGGCGGTTTCTAACCACTGTGCGGCCGACTGGCCGGTGCTCGGATCCATACGCATATCAAGCGGGCCATCATGCATAAAACTGAAGCCACGGCTAGGGTCGTCAAGCTGGGGCGAAGACACGCCCAAATCAAGGAGGATCCCATCGACCTTTTCAGATAGCCCACGCTCACTGAGGTACGACGCTATCTCAGAAAACGGGCCATGAATAATCTGGAAACGCGGATCATCGATGGAATTTGCCTCTTCGATCGCACGTGGATCGCGATCGATCGCATACAGGCGACCGTTATCACCCAATTGCGACAAGATATGGCGCGAATGACCGCCGCGACCAAAGGTACCATCGACATAGATGCCATCGGGTTTAATCGCAAGGCCGTCCACCGATTCATTTAATAGGACGGAAACATGGGTATATTGTTCTGACATACATTCACTTCATTATTTACAATGAGAGGTCTGCTAACCGCTCACTGAGCATCGGGGTTGATTCCGCCTGTGTGTCCATATCCTGGCGAATTTGTGCCTGCCACGTCTGCTCGTCCCAAATCTCAAATTTGTTGAGTTGGCCAACCAGCATCGCTTTGCCGTCTAACCCGGCATATTGGCGCAAGGTCGCAGGCAGTAATAAGCGACCTTGTCCGTCCATTTCACAGTCAAACGCATGGCCAAGTAATAAGCGCTGCAGGCGTCGCTCTGCAGGTTGAAAGCTGGATAACTGCGATAACTTCGCCTCAATCACTTCCCATTCCGGGACCGGGTACAGCGCCAAGCAAGGAAGTTGGTGATCGATCGTGCACACAAACTGGCCATCACAATGGTGAATTAACCCATCGCGATAGCGCGTTGGCAGAGCAAGTCGCCCTTTTTTATCGACCGAAATGGCGCTGACGCCACGTAACATGACGTTATTTTCCCTTTTTCACCAAGATTATCCACTTTACACCACATTTTCCCACCCAGAAGTGTACGTAGCAGGTAAAAAGAAAGTCAAGCAAGCCATGACAGTGAGCAAGATCACACCTAGGAAGATTAAAGAAGGTTTTTAGCGGCTTAATCAATACACAAAAAAGCCGATGACGTTCGGTTATAACCAAATCGTCTGACTCAATCGCTGAAAAAGAGAGGGCGAGCCAAAAAGGCTCGCCCTAAAAGGAGATGAGTTGGCCTGTAAGCCGGGTTCTGTACCGTAAAAACGGTGGTAACCATTCGTCTAGGCCTGCAATCGCTCACAGGCTCCAGCAACCTACCCGTCCCCAAACGCGGGCCGCGCCAATAGGGACCTATTTGGTCTTGCTCCGGGTGGAGTTTACCGTGCCACGAACTGTTGCCAGTCGCGCGGTGCGCTCTTACCGCACCCTTTCACCCTTACCTGTGCTCCGAAGAGCCATCGGCGGTATACTCTCTGCTGCACTGGTCGTAGGCTCGCGCCTCCCAGGCGTTACCTGGCACCCTGCCCTGAGGAGCCCGGACTTTCCTCCCCTTTATCAGTCTCCCAAAGGACATCAATAAAGCAGCGATTACCCGGCCAACTCGAGCGGGGGAGTATATAGAAGAATATTCACGCAAGCCAGCGTAAATCGCGCTCAGCTATAAATTCTCTAGGCCCCATTTATAGAGTGCGTTTTTTTTCACCGCATATAATTCCGCGACTAACGCGGCTGCTTTTTTTAACGGTAACTCGGCCGCCAATAGACCCAGCGCATGACACGCCGCGGTTGGCAAAGCCGTTTTATCCGCGCGATGGCCGGCGACCAATAACACCATTTCTCCACGTAAGCGGTTAGGATCTTCACTCAACCACTCAATAAGTTCACCCAACGGTGCCCCATGGATGGTTTCAAAAGTTTTCGTTAGTTCGCGCGCCAACACCACGCGACGTGCGTCGCCCAGTACCTCGCGCATATCCGCCAAGCTGTCACGAATACGGTGCGGTGACTCATAGAAAATTAAGGTACGCGGATCATCGGCCAATTCACGGAACGTATCTTGTCGCGCTTTTGTCTTAGGAGGCAGGAACCCTTCAAAACTAAAACGGTCTGAAGGCAAACCCGATGCACTTAATGCGGTGACTACCGCGCAGGCGCCAGGCAATGGGACTACTCTGACACCCGCCTCACGGCATTGGGTGACCAAGTGATATCCCGGATCGCTAATCAAGGGGGTGCCAGCATCAGAGACTAATGCAATCGACTGGCCTTGTTGCAGGCGCGTTAACAATGCAGCGGCTTTCTGCTGTTCATTATGCTCATGCAACGCAAAAGTTTTCGCACTAATCGAAAAATGCGATAGCAACCGGGCCGTATGACGCGTATCTTCGGCCGCGACCACGTCGACACTGGCTAAAACATCAAGAGCACGCTGGGTAATATCAGCCAAATTACCAATCGGTGTTGGCACAATATACAGCGTGGGGTGAGCATGGTCGGATAGATTTGCATCAGTCATTTGTTTAACAACCCTTCGGCGATTAAGATAGGGGCAACGTTGTCACGGTTGAAATATGTTCATGGTTAAACTTACCCAGAAGCGTCAAAGTGTAACACGACTTATTACCCCTGTAGCCTTAGCATTGGCTTTAGCGGCTTGTAGTGCGCCGTCCACCACGCCAACTGCGCGTGATGTCATCAGTCAACCGGCAACGGAAAATTCGACATTTTATTTGTTGCAGGCCGAAACCAGCCAAGGTGATAAGCAAAATGACTGGTTTTTACTGGCGATAAAAGCGCTGATTAACGAGCAGCAATTGAACCAAGCGGATGTGCTGCTGCAGCGCTTGGCTGAGCGCAATCTTAATACTGACCAGCGTATTGAATGGACACTCGCGCGTGGGCGCTTTTTGGCACAAACCGGCAAGCTAACCCAAGCCGATCAAGCGTTGGCCTTATCCCCTGATTGGCAGCTCACCGAGGGGCAATATGTCCGCTTTTATCAGCAAAAAGCCAAAATTGCGCGTCAGCAAGGCAATGCCCTGGACGCGGTCAACAATCAGTATCGGTTAGCCAGCTATATTGAATCAGACCAAGCTCAGCAAGCATGGAACACGCTGTGGCAAGATTTACAATCGCTCAACCAGCGCGAGATCAAACAGCTTCAATCCAGTGATGATGACATTCTTGCCGGTTGGGTGACCTTGTTGGATATCGCGCGCCGCTACACCCGCGATCTGGCCGAGATGCAAAGCCAATTAGATGCCTACTTGGTGTCGCACCCTACACACCCCGCGAACCAGTATTTACCGGATAATTTAGCCGATATCCAAGCACTGACCATCACACAACCCACCAATGTAGGGGTCATGCTACCACTGACGGATAAATTTGCTGATCAAGGGGATGCCATTCGTGATGGTTTTGTTGAAGCCATGCTTGATGCGAAAATAGATCAACGCCCTCGTGTGCGCTTTTACGATACCAACGCCATGGATGTCGATGCGCTCACGCAACGTATCCGTGATGACGGCATCGACTTCGTGGTGGGGCCACTGCAGAAACACAAAGTCGCCGCAGTCAGTGACGCGCTCGCCGGCCAAGTGCCTTTATTGGCGCTTAATCAGCCCACGGATGAAAATTATACGCAAGGTGTGTGCTACTTCACCTTGTCACCCGAACAAGAAGCCGCGCAAGCCGCCGACCGTCTTCACCAGCAGGGGTACCAGTTCCCTTTAGTGCTCTACCCTGACTCCGCCTTTGGTCAACGGATCCGTGATGCATTTTCCGCCCGCTGGCAGTCACTCACCGATACAGACGTTGAGCAAGCGCCTCTCGGTGATCGTGATAAAATGCAAGCACGCATTCGTGATATCTTTGGTTTAGACGCCAGTCAGCGCCGCATTTCACAACTGAAAAAACTCACCGACTTACCCTTACAATCGCAAGCCCGCAGCCGTCGCGATATCGACGCCGTTTATATGGTGGCCGGTGCCGCTGAGCTGACCTTATTAAAACCCTTTATTGAGGTCGCGATTAATCCCGATGTCTTGCCGCCTAAACTCTATGCAAGCTCGCGTAGCAATAACCGCGCCGATGGCATGGGCCAATTAGCCGAGCTTGAAGGCATCGAATTCAGTGATATTCCTTTATTAGTGCACACCCAAAGCGATGCGTATAAAAGCTATCAACAGCGTCATCCATCACCAAGTAACAACACCACGCGCTTACATGCCTTGGGGATGGATGCTTACCAGCTGCTGAAGGGGCTACCACAAATGCAAGCCCAGCCGGGTTATCAGCTAAATGGTCAAACGGGGCAACTCTCACTCGCCGATCAGTGTATTATCCACCGTCAGCTAGACTGGGCGCGATTTGGTCGAACCGCCATTGAGCCTGTTGAGACGGGATCTCGCGGAGAGGCGCAGTGAAACAGCCTCAGTCCAGAGCAACAGGACAGGCTTACGAAGCACACGCTTGCCAATACCTGATGCGCCACGGGCTGAGTCTGCTCGATAAAAACGCCCATAGTCGTCGCGGCGAGATTGATCTTGTGATGCGCGATGGCAGTTGCTTGGTGTTTGTCGAGGTGCGTTTCCGGCGCAGGCACGGCTTTGGTGGTGCGGCGGCGAGCATTACCGCCATCAAACAACGTCGTTTAATTCTCGCCGCTGAGCGTTGGATGCAATGCCGCGGCATCAAAAGTATGCAAACCGAATTTCGCTTTGACGCTGTCACCTTTGATGGCAGCGTTGAGGCGGTCAACTGGATTCAAAACATTGTTCAAGGGTAAGTCATGCTAGAGAGCATTAAAGAGAGCTTTACCGAAAGTATTCAAACCCAAATCGCGGCCGCAGAAGCGATTCCCGAGTATCTATCACAATCGGCACAAGTGATGGTGCAAAGCCTACTTAACGGCAACAAAATCTTGTGTTGTGGTAATGGCGGTTCCGCCGCGAATGCCCAGCATTTTGCGTCTTGCTTGTTAAATCGCTTTGAGACTGAGCGTCCCAGCTTACCGGCCTTGGCACTCACCACAGACACTACCACCTTAACCGCAGTGGCCAACGACTACAGCCACGATGAAATCTTCTCCAAGCAAGTACGAGCGCTAGGGCAAGCGGGCGATGTGCTTCTGGCCATATCCACCAGCGGCAACAGTAAAGACATCATCAAAGCGATGGAAGCTGCCGTGACCCGTGATATGACCATTATTGCGTTAACCGGGAAAGACGGCGGCGAAATGGCCGGGTTGCTTGGCCAGCGTGATGTCGAAGTCCGTATTCCCTCGCAACGTACCGCGCGCATTCAAGAAGGACACCTGCTCACTGTCCATTGCTTGTGTGACCTGATTGACCAAGTCCTCTTTCCTTCTCACGGAGAATAATTCATGCGCGTTATCATGACCTTGATATTGGCACTGACGCTGCAAGCGTGTTCCGCCATTTATTCCTCCGATCCTCGTACGACCGGAGAAGAGTGGCATGATACCCAAATTGGTCTCAATACCGCCGGGATCGTGAACAAAGCCCCGTTCAAAAATAAGCTTCGCGTTAAAGCGGCATCGTTTCAAGGGCAAGTTCTGTTAGTCGGGCAAAGCACCGACCAGGCCCTCACCCAGCAACTGGTTGAACGGGTCCGAGCCCTGGATAACGTCGATGTTGTCTATAACGAAGTCCGTGAAACGCCAATGGTTAGCTTGGCCGATATCAGTACGGATAGCTGGCTAACGACTCGCGTCAAAGCAGCCTTCGTCGCCGATGACCAGTTACGCGCGGTAAATATCAAGGTGGTCACTGAAGCCCGCGAAGTGTTTTTAATGGGCGCCGTCACCCAATCACAAGCGGACCAAGCGGTTGAGATAGCGCGCAATATACGCGGTGTAGAAGGCGTGGTTAAGGCGTTTGAATACCTAGATGCGCCTCAATCTAAAAAAGATTAACGTTAAAAGACGTATTCTTTTGCGTGGGCCGGCATGATTGCTGGCCCTCTTATTTTCCGTCTTTATTCTTTGCTAGTCCGTTTCCACCGCATAGCATCTGCATTCGCTCTCTGATTGCCTCTCTATTTTCTTATTAAAAACAAACACGTCGCATAGTCTATTCATTTAGCAACATAGCCAATGATAATCGTAACAATACGCATTTTTAATATGATTTTATTGGTTATTTTGATCTCGCCTTGATATAGTTCCGCCCCATAATAAACGATAACCATTTGCATAGGAGTATGACATGCATTTACGTTTAAGTCCGCTCACCCTTGCTTTTATCACCGCGGGAACGCTCAGTCTGCCCGCTCATGCTCAAGACCCAAAGCCCGTCGAGACAGTGACTGTCACCGCTGACAGCCTAAAAGGCAAAATAGCGGTTAATGCCGAAGCGCTTGAAGCACGTCAGGCACAAGATCTAGAAGACATATTCCGCGATACCGCCAGCATTAACGTCGGCGGCGGGATTGGCACCGGACAAAAGATCTATCTGCGCGGTGTTGAAGATACCAACCTCAACATTACCGTTGATGGTGCAGCTCAAGGTGGCTACCTGTTCCATCACCAAGGGCGTTTAAGTATTGAACCTGAATTGCTCAAACGTGTTGGTGTAGAGTCCGGACCTGCTAGCGCTGATAGTGGCCCTGGCGCATTAGGGGGTAGCGTCCGCTTTGAAACCAAAGATGCGCAAGACATGCTTCGCGCAGGGCAAGATATCGGTGCCCGTTTTTCCGCCGGCCACGAAAGCGCAGCAAATGCGACCTCGGGCAGTTCCGCTGTGTATGGTCGCCTTGGCGAATCACTGGGCATTCTTGCCTACATGAAAGGTCGCAATAGTGACGACTATCGTCACGGTGGTGGTGATTTACAACCTGCTACTGCCAGCCAACAACGAAGCTACTTGGTCAAGCTTTCGCTTCTTGAGCACGGTGATCATGATGTTCGTGTTAGCGCCGAACGTCGGACGGATGAGGGCGATTACTTTATCCGTGCGCACATGCCTGAATTCAGCCGTCAGTCACAGAGCTATCAAGAAACCGAGCGCGAAACCTTCTCTTTCCAACATCGCTGGGCGCCGGATTCTAACTGGATTGAACTGACCACCAAGCTCTATCAAAACACCCTCGACCTTGATCGCATTGAGAAACAGACATTCAGCCGGTCACGCAATACTGGCGGTGATATTCGTAATCATATGCGTTTCAATACCGGTGCTTTGCAGCATGACCTCACCGCTGGCATCGATATGTTCGAGCAAAAAACCGACAATATCGACTATAAAGAAGCAAATGGTCCTAACGACCAAGACAAAGCCAGAAACATTGGCGTTTTCTTACAAGATAGAATGACAGTCGGAGACCTTGGCATTGCTTGGGGCGCACGCTTTGATGACTACCGCACAGAATACGGCCAGGCGGGTGAAGTCGATGGCAGTGAAGTGTCACCGAACCTGCAACTGAGCTATCAAGCCACTGACAACCTGCGTCTACATGCTGGCTATGGCGAAGCCGTGCGCGGTGCTAAAACCCGCGAAGTATTGCTGATCGGTGGTGCCGTTGATGTGGAAAAAGGCTTAAAGCCCGAACAGGCTAAACAAGCTGAAATCGGTGTTGAATGGCAAGGTTATGAGATGCTAGCCGAACAAGACACCCTAAGTTTTGCGGTCACCGGCTTTAATACTCAAATAGAAAACTTCCAGGCGTATGATCGCGGTAGTGACCCACACTACCTTTACAATCTAAAGGATGATGTCACGAGCCAAGGCGTCGAAGCCAGTGTCAACTGGATGCTCAACCAACTCGACACCCGTCTGAGCTATAGCTACGTCGACATGGAAGATGAAAATGGCGATCCTTTAGGCGACGCCATGGCAATTGGCGCTTCAGTCGGCAACACTTGGGTATGGGATACGCAATATCAGCTGGTCGATACCGATGTAAGCTTAGGCTATACCCTTACTGGGGTGGAAAGGCTGACCGATGTGCCAGAAGGTAAACACGAGAAGCCTGGTTACGTGGTTCATGATGTACGCGCACAGTGGCAGCCAGCGGCCTACCAAGGGCTCACGGTTTCATTGGCGGTCAACAACCTGCTCGACAAGGAATACAGCGAGCATAGCTCGTTTACCTTAAGCAGCGGCAATAGCATGCCTGAGCCTGGGCGCGATGTTCGTTTAGGTATGAGCTACAGCTTCTAAACTACACTTAGAGAATGATCAAATACACTAAGGGCCGATATGTTATCGGCCCTTTTTTAATCTCTTCACGCTCGCGATTGATTTGCCAAAGCACTGATGTCATCACCTTACCTTGTCGCTAAGCGTTTACTTTCAGCGCTACAGCTTGCGTCTCAGTAACAGCAAGGTAATCACCAGAAAAATGACACTTGGGGTGATAGCACCAATGGCCGGAGGGAGATGATACACCAAACTCATCGGCCCAAAGACTTCGTTGGCGATATAAAAGCCAAAGCCAAAAATCACCCCTGATAGCACCCGCGCACCCATGGTGACACTTCGCAAAGGGCCAAAGACAAAACTCAGCGCCAACAGCATCATCACCGCGATCGACAGCGGTTGTACCGCTTTGCGCCACAGGGCCAGCTCATAACGTGACGCATCTTGCTGTGACGCTTTAAGGTACGACACATAACTATACAAACCCGATAGCGGTAGCTCTTCCGGTTTCACCGTCACCACCGCTAATTTGTCAGGCGTCAGTGTGGTATTCCAAACCAATTCATCCTGCTCTACATTGCTCAGCGCGGTTTGATTTTGCATGCGCGTAATGGTCACATCTTTAAGCATCCAACTGTCTTTATTGAGATAATCAGCACGCTCAGCAAACACCACATTGGTCATGGTTTGCTGGTCATCAAACTTCCAAATGCTCACACCGGTCAGCGTATCTTGCTCATCCGCGCGGGCGATATAAATAAAATCGTCGCCATCTTTCGCCCAAACCCCACGCCGCACCGACATCATGTTTCCGCCTGATTTGGCAATGGCACGCAGCTCACGAGCGGCTTTTTGCGCATCCGGTGCGCCCCACTGGCCCAGCACCATCACAATCAACATTAACGGAATGGCCGTTTTAAGCACTGATAGGCCAATTTGGAGTTTCGACACCCCAGCGGCCTGCATCACCACCAGCTCTGAGCTTGAGGCCAGCATCCCCAAACCAATCAATGCCCCCAGCAAAACCGCCATGGGGAAGAACATTTCAATATCGCGCGGCATGCTGAGCAACACATACAAAATCGCTTTGCCCATGGTGTAGGTACCATCACCGACCGAGCGTAACTGCTCGACAAACTTGATGATCGCAGACAATCCCACCAAGGTCGCCAAACACAGTGACGAGGTGCCTATCAGAGTCCGGCCAATATACCAATCAAGAATGCGAAACATCAGGCAGATCCTTTTAAGCTAGCTTTGAGTTTTCTCACCGGTAGCGAATCCCAGCTGGCGAGGATCACGGCCAGTAATAAGGCGGCCACATTGATACTCCACAGACCAATTTGTGCGGGCAGATCGCCATCTTCTACCGCGGATTTCGCCGCGCTGATCGATAAAAAATAGGCCAGATAAATCATTATCGCGGGGAAGAGTTTGGCAAAGCGTCCCTGACGCGGGTTCACCGCCGATAACGGCACCACAATCATGGTCATCAAGGGGATACACAATACCAAGGAAATACGCCACTGCAGTTCGGCGCGCGCCTTCAAACTTGATTCACCAACCAATTGCAAGGTTGGCATCGCATCCCAATCACGACTTTTTTCACGCACTTCGCGCTGACCAATCAATACCTGATAGTTTTTATAGGTCGTTACACCATAGTTAAGCTGAGTCGGTACGCCCTCGGTACGGGTTCCCTCTAACAAATCCAAGACTTGGCGACCGTCAGGCAGCTCAGACACATAGCCTTTATCGGCCACCACCACATTCGGCAGTAAAGAGCCTTGGGGGACGGGCTGAGCGACAAATACCTGCTTGAGCGTTTTACCATCATCTTCGATATTATCGACGAAAATCACCGCCTCACCCGATGGCGCACTTTGAAACTGCCCTTGCACCAACAATTCTAAACCGGATTTGGCCTCTAATTGCTCCATCACCTCGAGCTCTTGGTTATTGGCCCATGGCGTTAGCCAAAGCGAGTTAAACGCCGCCACGGATCCGGTGATAATCGCGAGATACAGCGCAGCGCGGATCAGAAACTCATTGCCAATCCCAGTGGCGTTCATGACCGTGATCTCACTCTCAGCATAGAGCCGCCCGAATGTAATCAAAATGCCGATATACAAGCTCAAAGGTAACATCAGCATTGCCATCGACGGCATATATAAACCGACTAAGGTAATGATCTGATTCCCCGGGATCGATCCTTCCGTGGCACTGGCAAGCACACGGATAAATTTTTGGCTAAAAAAGACCAGAAACAACACAAATAAAACGGCAACTTGTGTTTTAACTGTCTCCCGGATCAAATATCGAACAATTATCAAAGCGAAGGCACCTATGGAAAACTTGTTTTTTTACTCGAATAACTATAGTTTCTGGGTTAATTAGTTGTTTTCTAATCTTTCGGCCATTTGTTGACCGCCGGCTAATCTGGACGCATTAAATTGCGTTCAACAACATATAGAGGCGGCATTATCCAACATTTGGTCTCAATTGTCTTTAGGATCTAGGAGTACAAATGGAGTTCAGTGTAAAGAGCGGTAGCCCCGAAAAGCAACGCAGTGCCTGTATTGTCGTTGGCGTGTTTGAGCCTCGCCGCCTATCCCCCGTGGCCGAGCAACTCGACAAAATCAGCGACGGCTACATCAGCGCCCTGCTGCGCCGCGGTGATCTTGAAGGTAAACCCGGCCAAGTGCTCCTGCTACACCATGTTCCGAACGTGTTATCTGAGCGCGTATTACTGGTGGGTTGTGGTAAAGAGCGCGAGCTCGGCGAGCGCCAATACAAAGAAATCATCAAAAAAACCATCAACACCCTCAATGAAACCGGCTCGATGGAAGCGGTCTGCTTTTTAACCGAGCTACACGTTAAAGGCCGTGATACATACTGGAAGGTACGTCAAGCGGTTGAAAGCACCAAAGACAGCTTGTACACCTTTAACCAGTTTAAAAGTGTTAAGCCAGAAATTCGTCGCCCATTACGCAAAATGGTGTTCAACGTCCCAACGCGTCGTGAATTGAATCTGGGTGAGCGTGCCATCGCGCATGGCTTAGCGATCGCTTCTGGTGTGAATGCCTGTAAAGATTTGGGTAATATGCCACCGAACGTGGCGAACCCAGCCTATCTTGCCTCGCAAGCGCGCCGTTTAGCCGATGACTATGATGCGGTCACCACCCGTATTATCGGTGAAGAAGAAATGGACAAGCTGGGCATGCATTCCTATCTTGCGGTTGGCCGTGGCTCAAAAAATGAATCGATGATGTCGATCATGGAGTACAAGGGCAGCCCTGATCCAGAGGCAAAACCGATTGTGCTCGTCGGCAAAGGCCTCACCTTTGACTCGGGCGGTATTTCCATTAAGCCCGGTGCCGGTATGGATGAGATGAAGTACGACATGGGCGGTGCCGCATCGGTATTTGGGGTGATGCGTGCCTTGGCCGAGCTTAACCTACCTATCAATGTCGTGGGTGTGCTCGCCGGTTGTGAAAACATGCCAGACGGCCAAGCGTACCGTCCAGGTGACATCCTGACGACCATGTCAGGGCAAACGGTCGAGGTGCTCAATACCGACGCCGAAGGTCGCTTAGTACTTTGTGATGCCCTCACCTATGTAGAGCGTTATGAGCCAGAGTGTGTGATTGATGTGGCAACCCTCACCGGCGCGTGCATCATGGCACTGAGCCATCACATCAGCGCCCTGATTGCTAACCAGAACCCCTTGGCGCACGATATTATCAGCGCCTCAGAGCAAGCAGGTGATCGCGCATGGCGCTTGCCAATGACGGATGAGTTCCAAGAGCAACTCGATAGCCCCTTTGCCGATATGGCCAATATTGGTGGTAAAGGCGGTGGCACCATCACCGCGGGCTGCTTCTTGTCTCGGTTTGCCAAAAAGTACAACTGGGCACACTTAGACATCGCCGGGACTGCTTGGAAAAGCGGCGGCAAAGAAAAAGGTTCCACCGGCCGTCCCGTTCCTCTGCTGGTGCAATTTTTACTCAACCGCTCCGGGCTTGAATTGGAAGAGTAACCACGAACAGGAGGCCCACCGGCCTCCTTTTTTGTTGAAACTTTATCCGGCACTGGTGTCTGCACGCACAATCGGCTATGTTGATGGCTCCGCGCTACCCGGACACCCCGCTTTTGGGACGGAGGCCGTTTCTCACATTTAGGAGCGTATATGCCCACCGCCACCTTTTATCTTTTGTCGCCGCCCGAGCCGGCAGACGACAGCAACAGCCTGGGGCTGACACCTGAGCAGCAAGCGCGTGAACAACAAATACTGATAGACACCGCCATTGATTTGGCTTTTTACTACTATCAACAAGGGCAACGCATTTATCTGGCCGCACAAGACCAAGCCCAAGCGCATCAATTGGATGACGCTTTATGGCAACGTGACCCAGATACCTTCGTGCCCCATAATCTGGTCGGTGAAGGGCCGCGAGGCGGCGCACCGGTGGAAATAGGCTGGCCAGGTGTGCGCCATACCGGTCATCGCAGTGTGTTAATCAATTTGGCGACAGAGGCATCAAATTTTGCGCCTTCGTTTGCACAAGTGGTAGACTTCGTCCCTTGCGATGAGACGCTTAAACAGCACGCGCGTCACCGATATAAAGCATACCGACTGGCAGGCCTGCAACTTCATACCTTGGCCATCGACCAATCGCCCAACCCTTGACGATCTTTCAAGAGCGCTATGGAAAAGACATATAATCCACAATCAATTGAAAAAGCGCTGTATCAGCGCTGGGAAGAGGCGGGCTATTTCCGACCTCATGGTGATACCAGCAAAGATGCCTTTAGCATCATGATCCCACCTCCGAATGTAACCGGTAGCCTRCATATGGGCCACGCGTTTCAGGATACCATCATGGATACCCTGACCCGTGCCGCGCGCATGAAAGGTAAAAATACCCTTTGGCAAGTGGGCACCGACCACGCCGGTATTGCCACGCAGATGGTGGTGGAACGTAAGATCGCAGCCGAAGAAAACAAAACCAAGCACGACTACGGCCGTGACGCGTTTATTGACAAAATTTGGCAATGGAAAGGCGAATCCGGTGGTACCATTACCCAACAGCTGCGCCGCTTGGGTGCCTCTGTCGACTGGGATCGCGAACGTTTCACCATGGACGAAGGATTCTCCAATGCGGTAAAAGAAGTGTTTGTGCGCCTGCACAAAGAAGACTTGATTTATCGCGGCAAACGCTTGGTGAACTGGGATCCGAAACTGCACACGGCGATTTCGGACTTGGAAGTGGAAAACAAAGACAAGAAAGGCCACATGTGGCATTTCCGTTATCCACTGGCTGATGGTGCCAAAACCGCAGACGGTAAAGACTACATTGTCGTTGCCACCACCCGTCCAGAAACCATGCTGGGCGATACCGGTGTTGCGGTAAACCCAAACGATCCGCGCTACAAAGATCTGATTGGTCAGCACGTGTTGCTGCCAGTGGTGAATCGTCGTATCCCGATCGTGGGCGACGAACACGCCGACATGGAAAAAGGCACCGGGTGTGTAAAAATCACTCCCGCGCACGACTTTAATGACTACGAAGTCGGCCAGCGCCACCAGCTGCCAATGATCAACATTTTGACCCTGAACGCGGATATCCGCGAGCACGCAGAAGTGTTTGATCACAAAGGCCAGCCAAGCACCACCTACGCGAGCGACATTCCAGCCGCCTACCAAGGTTTGGAACGTTTTGCGGCGCGTAAAGCGATCGTCGCAGAATTTGACGCGCTCGGCTTGCTGGGTGAAATCAAAGATCACGATCTGACCGTCCCTTATGGCGATCGCGGTGGCGTGGTCATTGAGCCGATGCTGACCGACCAATGGTATGTGCGCACCGCGCCGCTCGCCGAGCCGGCTGTCAAAGCGGTAGAAGATGGCGACATTCAGTTTGTGCCCAAGCAATACGAAAACATGTACTTTGCGTGGATGCGCGATGTACAAGACTGGTGTATTTCGCGTCAGCTTTGGTGGGGTCACCGCATTCCTGCCTGGTATGACGACCAAGGCAACGTCTATGTGGGCCGCGATGAAGACGAAGTCCGTCGTGACAACCAGATTGGCGACGACGTCGCGCTGCGCCAAGACGAAGACGTGCTCGATACCTGGTTCTCATCGGCGCTTTGGACATTCGGCACCCTCGGCTGGCCAGAAAATACTGATGCACTGAAAACCTTCCATCCTACCGATGTATTGGTGTCAGGCTTCGATATTATCTTCTTCTGGGTGGCGCGCATGATCATGATGACCATGCACTTCATCAAAGATGAAAACGGCAAGCCACAAGTCCCGTTCAAAACCATCTACATGACCGGCCTGATTCGCGATGAAAGTGGCGCCAAGATGTCGAAGTCGAAAGGCAACGTGCTTGACCCACTCGACATGATTGACGGCATTGGCATTGATGATCTGGTTGCCAAACGCACCGGTAACATGATGCAGCCTAAGCTGGCTGAAAAAATCGAGAAGGCGACCCGCAAAACCTTCGAAAACGGCATCGATGCCCACGGCACCGATGCCTTGCGCTTTACCTTGGCGGCACTGGCCTCTACCGGCCGTGACATCAACTGGGACATGAAGCGCCTGGAAGGTTACCGCAACTTCTGTAACAAACTTTGGAACGCCAGCCGCTACGTGCTGATGAACACCGAAGAGCAAGATTGCGGCATGAACGGCGGCGAGATGACCTTCTCAAATGCCGATCAGTGGATCGAGTCTCAGTTCCAACAAGCGGCCAAAGACTTTAACACCCACCTCGACAACTACCGTCTCGATATGGCGGCGGGCGTCTTGTATGAGTTTATCTGGCATCAATTCTGCGATTGGTACTTGGAGCTGACCAAGCCGGTGCTGTGGAAAGGTGACGACGCACAACAGCGTGCCACCCGTTATACCTTGATCACCGTGCTGGAAAAAACCTTGCGTCTGGCGCACCCTGTGATCCCTTACATCACCGAAGCGATCTGGCAGAGCGTTAAACCGCTGGTAAACGGCGTGGAAGGCGACACCATTATGCAGCAGCCTCTGCCGCAATTTGATCAAAGCCACGTGAACACCCAAGCGTCAGAAGACATTGAGTGGGTGAAGCAGTTTATCGTCAGCATCCGTAACCTACGTGCTGAGTACGATATTGCGCCAAGCCAACCGCTTGACGTAATGCTAAAAGCCGCCGATTCACGTGATGCTGATCGTGCGAGCAGCAACAGCACCACCTTAAACGCACTGGCCAAACTGGGCAGTTTCAAGGTACTGGACGGCAGCGAAACGCTACCGGCCTGTGCGTCTGCCTTGGTTGGCAGCGCTGAGATCTTGATCCCAATGGCGGGCTTGATTGATAAAGATGCCGAACTGGCGCGTCTGGACAAAGAGATCGCCAAAATCGAAGGTGAGATCAAGCGTGTTGAAGGTAAGCTTGGCAATGAAGGCTTTGTCGCTAAAGCGCCCGAAGCCGTGGTAGCGAAAGAGCGTGAAAAGCTCGATGGCTATCGTGACACCTTAACCAAGCTCGGTGAGCAAAAGGTCACCATCGCTGCGTTATAGTTCATCGGTCTTACCGATACCCTGTGATAAGCCACGCCAATCGGCGTGGCTTTTTTTATGCCCAACACCAGCACACAATTGGCTTGGTCACTTTCTCAACGGTTGTTGTACCCAGCACTGATCGCCTTTGATAGCCCTTCTCTATCTAAAAGATAGTGAGAACCGTTTTTATTTGTCGACATGAACCGTACATACTGTCATTGTTGATTAAACGCGTGTTGCCGCGAAGGAGCTACACCATGAAAAAGACACTCAGTTTTGCCGCTATCCACTTTTCGATCGCCTTTACGGTCGCATATATGCTCACCGGCGATATCATTTTAGGTAGCTTAATTGCCATGACCGAGCCAACGGTCAACACGGGTGCCTTTTACCTTCATGAAAAAGTGTGGAAACTAAGCCGTCAAGCGCGTCCGGTGATTAAAACCGCCAGCTTTGCGGTGGTGCACTTTAACGTTGCCTTCTTAGTGGGCTATTTGATCAGTGGCGATTGGTTAGTCGGTGGTGCATTAGCGCTGGTTGAGCCAAGCATCAATACATTGGCTTACTTTTTCCATGAAAAAATCTGGCAGCGCCGTCATGGGGTAAAACCCGCGCCGGTGCACCTTGGCCACCACCACTAAATAAAAAGCCACGCTAACGTGGCTTTTTGAGGCTTACTGGTGCGAGTAAATTTACTCGCTTTCTGGGCTTTCTTCGTCTTCATCCGACTCGAAATAGGTGCCCCAGCCGTCGTAATCAATGTTGTGCTTGTCGGCCAACGCCACCAACTTTTCTACCTGCTCATCAATGCGTTCGGCATTCAAAGCGGTTTCCATGACCGCATCAAAGCAAACAATCGTGCCGCCCTCTTCCAGCTCGAGCTCTTCAGCCTCTGCTACCTCAAAGCCCATTTTAAAGGCCTCGACCGCCGCATCTTCCAGCGCCGCAAAGGTATCGGCACATAAATGGTGCTCAATGGTATATAACGCATCCGGATCACTACCGTCAGCGAGAAGCTCCTCGATAATCATGCGCGTTTCTTGGTGTTGTTGTTCAATCAGTTCAGCCTGTGACATAAGCGCGACTCCAGAAAATGAATACGGGCGCAATATGGCACGGTTTCGGCAAAAATGCCACGTTCGCTCACCGCGAAGCTGACGATAAAACCGCCAAGTTGATGAATTTTCTGTGACCTTACTAGTTTGGCGAGATTGTTAGTGATTTGTAACATTGACCTCCCCTCGGAAGGTTGTCATTATTCGACCATCCAAGGAGGACATGAGACACGCCCACCCTGTGCAAACGGCCCGCATTCCCACCTTATCGGTGAGCACACATCCCGGGTGTGCAAGGCGCTGTTTGTCTCATTGCCTGGCCCGTATTAAGGAAAAAGAGGACCTACCATGAGTGAGTTTTACGTTGGATCCGAAGTTGGGCAACTGAAGCGCGTTCTGCTTCATCGCCCTGAACGAGCGTTAAACCACCTAACGCCATCTAACTGCCACGATTTGTTGTTTGATGATGTTCTGGCGGTAGAGCGTGCCGGCGAAGAGCATGATATGTTCGCCCGCACACTCACGGATCAAGGCGTGCAGGTGCACCTACTGCACGACTTACTGGTTGAAACATTAGCCGAACCTGATGCCAAGCAATGGCTGCTCGACACCCAGCTCAACCAATACCGTCTTGGCTATCAATTTGCCAACGATGTGCGCGCCTACATGGCCGATATCGACCACAACACGCTCGCGGACATTCTGCTCGGTGGCTTAAGCTATATCGATTTACCCGTGCAATCATCCTCGATGATGCAAGCGATGCACGACAAAACCGACTTCGTGATTGAGCCGCTGCCCAACCATCTGTTTACCCGCGATACCTCCTGCTGGGTGTATGGCGGCGTCTCACTCAACCCAATGGCGAAATCTGCCCGCCAGCGAGAGACCAATCACTTGCGCGCCATTTACCGCTGGCATCCTGAGTTCGCGCAAAGCCAATTTGTCAATTACCTCGGTGATGAGGTCCGCGATTACGACAACGCCGCGATAGAAGGTGGCGATGTGCTGGTCATTGGCCGCGGCGCGGTGTTAATTGGCATGTCCGAGCGCACCACGCCTCAAGGGGTTGAGCAACTGGCACGTAGCCTGCTATTTAGTGGCCAAGCCAAAGAAGTGATTGCAGTACAACTGCCAAAAAACCGCTCGTGTATGCACCTTGATACCGTAATGACCCACATGGATATCCATACTTTCTCAGTCTACCCCACGGTGATGCGCCCTGATTTGCCTTGCTGGCGCTTAACCCGCAAAGGCGAAGACGGCCTTAACGTAGACGCGCAGTCTTGCTACCTCACCGCAATTGAAAAAGCGCTGGATGTCGGCCCGTTAAACATCATTACTACCGGCGGCGACAGCTATGCCGCCGAGCGTGAGCAATGGAACGACGCCAATAACGTGCTAACCGTACGTCCTGGCGTTGTCATTGGCTACGAAGGCAATACCTACACCAATGAAAAGTATGATAAAGCAGGTATCAAGGTGTTATCGGTGCCCGGTGATCAGCTCGGAAGAGGCCGTGGTGGCGCACGCTGCATGAGCTGCCCGCTTGAACGCGACGGTATCTAACTCTCGCCGATTTCAGTTTAGCCGCTGCCTTGCCAGCGGCTTTATTTTACCGTCTACTGTTGCGTTTAACCGCAACCCTCGTATTCACGCCCGCCAACCGGCCTTAACGCCGCATCGTCACGTCTTTATCATTATCAGGATGTTAATAAAAAACGGCCAAATGCTCGGTAAAGAGACCCCATCCCACTACCATGCTTTTTTATGAGTGAGCATTTACTCTAGTACCAGAAATGATTAACGTCGCAACAAGGTTACACGTTTTTTTATGAACGGTACTCTCACCCCTTCGCTTTACACATAGCGTGTTGGGGCAAAGACATCGCACTATACAAACGTTAGTCCGCTAACGTCAGTTGAAGTACACAAGAGGACATGCGATGAATAAGAAAATACTGATTTCGCTGCTATTGGTCGGCTTTACCCACGCTTTTACTCCCGCTTTTGCCGGCAATGCAGGTCACCGAGTGGTCACAGTCAAGCGCGACACCGCCAAACAACTCAGCCAAGACTATGCGCAAATTGCCCCAACGCTACAGCGCAATATTAATAGTTATGGCTTAAATGCTCCCTTGTCGGCACTGACACAGCCTCAAGCGCGTAGCTCACGCAGCAAACGCAGCCTGGATGCTCAGCTGCACAGCGCTGACCGTGCATTGCGTGAGGCGCAAGGCGTCGAAGACGTCGCCGACCAACTGCTCGAAGTACGCTTAGCCGACCCAAGCATGCTCGCGCGTTGGCAAGCCGGCCAAGCGCCTTTGTTTGCCTTTGAGCCGGCCGGTGATGAAAAAAGCTGGACCCAGATTGAGGCCTTTGACACTGAGGGCAACACCCACTGGCTAGACGTCTATCAAATGCCTGACCGCCCCGTGTTAGTGATTGATACGGACGGCAAAGCGGCATTAAAAGCCGGATTGGAAGTGATGCGTCGCACCTTGGCGGAGCAGAATCCAGCACCACGGATGCGTCGTAGTGCACGCATGATGGCACAAGCCCCAGCCCAACCCATTGACACCACAGTGCTAAAAACCATCCGTCTGGCCGACGATAAAGAACCGTGGATCTCCGGCGCGGCAGAAGTGTATGCCATTGTCACCGGCGTGAACCCCAGCCGCGATGAACCGACGCTCGACATTGTCGATATGCCGTATTTGGATTACGACAAAACCACCTATTACCCCAACCAAGTGATGATCCATTGGGATCGTTATCGCTGGGGCGCGGCAGACGTGATCTTAATGGAGCAAGACGACGGCACCAACTACAAAGAGCTGGCGCTGAAACTTAACGAGGTGGCGAGCGACATCCTAGCCGCGATCCCCGACTTGGAAGCGCAAGCCTATGGCGTGGTCACGCAAATCACCGGCAAAATCATCGAAGCCATCCCCGACGGCTGGCTGACCAACGATGATGACTTTGTTGATGTGTACTACACCCTGCTTAAAGGCCGTGCATACCCAGACCAATACGGCGCCGGCGGCAATGCCATGGCAACCTGGGAGCCACTGACCATTGAGCCGACTCAATAACACAGGCTTGGTTTCATTGAGTGAGATAAACAAAACGCAGCCGTGGGGCTGCGTTTTTTCACTGTGACTTTACTGCCCTGGATCTCTATTACTCGTTCCCACGCTCCTGCGTGGGAATGCATACGAGATTTGAACCATGAACTGAAATCGTTACAAAATCATCAAGCCGAACTTGTCGAGTTTGGTTGCTCTGATTCTGCTGAACGGATCTCTGTTCTCACACGATCTAACACCGTGGCCAATGTTAGTTCGCCACTACAATGACAAAATTTATACATCGATGGTGCCATTGGCGTAGGTGACACAAGCCCCGGTAAGATATCAACAATGATGCGCTATGCCACCTGGGCGCCTGTCACGTTTGGCGCCAATTTTATCCACGATGTCGGATGGCGCGCGGCGGAAATTACACCCAGCTTGCGCGATCGAGAAGGCGCTTATGCCGACCTACGCGATATTCAGGATTTTTGAATACAGAACGCTTCGCTTACAGAGTACAGAAGAGAGCAGATCGTGCTCGAATCGGGGCTCAGCTCTTTCTGTATTCGGTATTCCGTAATCCGTAATCCGTAATCCGTAATCCGTCAAATGATCCCATTGGCGTAGGTGACACAAGCCCCGGTAAGATGTCAACAATGATGCGCTATGCCACCTGGGCGCCAGTTGCACTGCGCCTGTTACGTTTGGCGCCAATTTTATCCACGATGTCGGATGGCGCGCGGCGGAAATCACACCCAGCTTGCGCGATCGAGAAGGCGCTTATGCCGACCTACGCGTACTTTAACGTCGGTGATGTCATTGGCGACGATTACTCGTTCCCACGCTCCCGCGTGGGAATGCATACGGAACTTAAGCCATCACCAGAGATCGTGACAAAATCATCAAGCCGAACTTGTCGAGTTTGGTTACCCTGATTCTGCTGAACGGATCTCTGTTCTTACACGCTCTAACACCGTGGCCAATGTTAGTGGGCCATTACACTTTACATGTAAGTGTGATCTAGATTGTTTATGTATCTTTTTATTGAGATATCTATCACAGCTTATCCTATATCTTTCTAAGATAATTCTCCTCGCGAAAAAACCACAAAGGCGAAGAAAATAACAATGAAATACAAACACCTACTGTTACCAATCTCTTTAATTGTATCAGCCACTGCATTTGCCGGAGGACATAGAGAACCTTATCAAGCCCAGACCGATTTGATTAACAAGACGTTTTCTGTGGAGGAAGCACCTACACTTCGTGTTGCGACATTCAATATGGCCGCAGGTCGAGTGTCTTCATTAACAGAAATCGCCAAAGCCATTAAGGCGTTGAATGTTGATATCGTTGCAATACAAGAAGTTGACGCACTGACAGCGCGTAGCGGCAGAGTAGACCAACCAAAGAAACTCGCTGAGCTTACTGGGCTTAATGTTGAATTTGGTAGGGCTATCGACTTTGAGGGTGGTCAGTACGGATTGGCTGTCGCGTCAAAACACCCTATTTTAAAAACCGCGATCACTGAACTGCCATCGGGTGAGCGTGAGCAGCGCATTGCCTTTGAGGCACATGTTGATGTCCCAGGGTTTGACGCGCCAATCACCATTTTTAATGCGCATTTAGACACAAAAGAAGATCCGACGATGCGTGTTGAGCAAGTGAGAGAATTAAACGATACCGCCATAGATTCTCGAGGTATCAAATTACTGCTCGGTGACATGAACGATGTACCACATTCTGCGACTTATCAGGAATTGAGCCGTTACTGGAATGTGGTTAACGATGAAGCGGTTGATTTTCGCTCTTGGCCCGCGAGTAATCCTGAGATCCAAGTCGATTATGTGATGACAGGAAAAGCCCAAAAATGGCATGTTGAAAACATCACGGTGCCGCAAAACAACATGTCGTATGGCGATATTAACTGGCCTGCAGTCACGGATCACCTGCCTATCATTGTTGAGATGAAGATGATTGAACAGTAACAATGCTGTGTGACGGTTGATATTAGGGCACTGTGATCAGTGCCTTTTTATATTCATGAAGAAAAAGAACGGGCCAATGGTTAACTCGGCAAATTTATCCTCTATTTACTCGTTCCCTCGCTCCTGCGTGGGAATGCATACGGAACTTAAGCCATCACCAGAGATCGTGACAAAATCATCAGGCCGCACTTGTCGAGTTTGGTTACTCTGATTCTGCTGAACGGATCTCTGTTCTTACACGCTCTAGCACCGTGGCCAAATTCACTATTCCACTACACAAGTCCAAAGATACTATTATTACGGCGATAGGAATAAGACTGTTGTCACCCAACCTTCTTATTGAACTAATACAACTAAGCCTCACCTGTCGTAATATTTCCAGATGCAAAGGTGAACTTTGATTTGTTCTGATCAAACACGTAAATAGCAACCAATGGAACTGCTGTTACTACAAGCCCTGACAAAATCGCGGTGGTCTGAGCATTGAATCGGTTCAGTAGTGGTACAGACGCAAGCCCTGTACTTATTACGCGACCGACGTACAAACCCACTACTGCTGAAGCGGTACTTGCCATGATGATATTTATAGATTTAAGCTTATTCTCATCATTACTAGACATAATTCGAACACAACGAATACAACTTAGAGTGCCCTCACGTATCAAGCCTAGAGCAAACGAAGGAAGTTTCGTAACCATTGAAATTAAGATCTGAGGAATGACACTTAACGCACCACTCACGCCAGCCTCTATCCCAAGAGTTTTAGCTTTAGCCCAAATCTGTCTTTCTTCGAAGCGTTGATTCAAACGTTGAGTCAACCGAACCTTAAGTTCCTTCACATTTTGAACCATACCCTTTTCATCAAATAGTTTGAATTCCTTGCAAAAGACTTTGATTTCATCCATAAAAATATCGATGGTTTCAACAACAATCATACCGACAACCTGCTGAACCGCCATCGTCGCACCACTCTTAACCGCGGTCATCCCAATTTCGACGGCTGCACTAGATTTATGCCTATTCAAAACCTTCTGAGCTTGTTCTAAAGCAGCATTACAGTCTTCTTCGTTTAATTCATACTGTTCACCCTGAATTTGCATGATACGAACACCTGGTTTATCTGGATGCGGAACTGAATTTTCTAGGAACTCACCAAGTGGTATATCTCTTTTTGAACGATTCACCGAAGAGTTTGTAAAGATTAAGTTACCAGAATCATTCATTGCATCTAGAAGTTCTTTATCCGTTGTACCGGCTTTCAACAAAGTCGAGCTATAAATATCCTTAGTTGCAATAACATGCTCGATATCCGCGTCATGCGGCTGGAGTGTGGCATCTTTATTATACCCATCTTCCAGAGGAGAAAACGTATCTTTTGCAGCAGCTCTTTGATCTTGCATAGAAGAAAAGTTCTCATGTGAATTTCTTAAATTATGCTCACCAATGCGCCCCCCAAACTCTTTGTAGTTTTCTGACAAGTTCTCATACTTAGTTTGAGAGTGGTCATCAATAGAATTAGCTGTCTGGTTTAAGAAGAACGAAGACATTGCCCTTTGAATGGCAATATTTCGGCATTGTTCAAAGATTTCTTCCGATGTTTTAACAGGAACAGGTAGGTTGCCTTGCAAATCTGAAACCATCCGCAAAGTATCTTTATCAACTTCAAAAGTACTTCTAGCCCATTGGTTTAGCTTGTCAGTACCAGTTTCCCAATATCTGATTGCATTAGCTTTTTGAGCATCCACATCTTTTAGTTCTTCCCAATCGATATTGTCGATTTTCTCTTTAGCCTGCTCGTAAGCTTCGGTAGCAGCTTCTTGTCCCCTTTGAGATAGATCAGTAGCCTTAGTTTTAACGCTTTCGGCAACTGCTGCTGAATCTAAGTCAGATGCAGCTTTTTTCACTCCTTCAGCAGCTTGGGCTGACTTCGCAGCTGTACTATCGTAGGCGTTTCTTCCGTACTCTTTGGTTTTATTCGTAATATCAGAAACATCAATATTGTTTACTTTTTCGTTGACTCCAGCCGCTGCGCTCTTAGCTTTATCTAACCATCCCATTTAAACGTACCTCCCCCCTAGTCTGAAACTTACTTTTTGAGTTTAATCTTGTATCATTAAGGATTAAAAGTTGTCACTACGAAACCGACAAAAACCACATCGTTAACGTAACGTATTGAAGTGAGGTCTTATCTACTCACTTCTTGGCTGCGCTCGCGCTGAAAAAAGTGCCAGACGCAGCGCCTACCTATGCGCATTCGAGCTATTTACTTAATAAAGCAACGGGCTTGTTCAACACCCAAATGAAGTGTCGGCTGCGCGACACTTATTCTTATTTGTTATGCGGCTTCATTTATGGAGATGGTCAATTTCATCATTAATATTCTTCTTTCGTAATTTATTAAGAAAGAAGTAGTTCGCTAGAATAACTCTAGAGACCGCATGCAATTGAAAAATTGTTAACGTAGAGACAATATAAAAACCGACTACTTTAAGTATCTGTACATTAAAACCAAAGAAAGCCATTCCTTTGAAAACAGGGTATGTGAATTGAATTATTAATATAGACATTAATACGAATGCCGATACCAGTACAATTTCAACAAGTTCTGATAAATAGTTGGAATCCTTTTTATTCTCTCTTAACTCTTTTTTAAAAGCATTATCGCTCGAAAAATCACCAAATGTTTTCCCTATAGCGCGCGGATAAATTATAGCTATCCACGCACCCCGCTGATATTACGAGTATAATAAAATATTTAATCATTTAACCCACCATCACTATTGAGTGCTTATCGGATTTTCCATCTCAGATAGAAGTTCCGCTCTCGATGACTGAATTGCTGCCAACATGTTTTCAACATTTATAACGTGCGCATCAAACCTAACCACATCCAAATTGTATTTAAAACTAACATTTATACCTTTAAGCATAACCCGCTTGCCAGTATTGTAAACAAAACCTACATTCTTAAGGTTTTCGTCTTCATTTTCGTAAAAATTAGCGATGATTCTTCTTAATTGAGACTCTGATGGTTCAAAAGCTATTTCATGTATAATATCTTTTGATTGTACAAAGACAGGTGCATTATTTAGTAGATTAGAAAAAACACGCTCAATTAATACCCGATCGTCTTCAGTTCCATACAGTAACGACTCTTTTTTAACAAACTTGCGTATCTTGGAAATATTAGCTAACAACTCAGCTTCTAACATATTGTTTTTCTTGATTTTTGATGAGAATCGAGGGTGAATTTTTTCGCAACCTTCTACAGCCTGACCATTCTCAGAAAAACCAATCACACAGTTGTCCTCATCAAAAACCCGATAAACTGATTTATTAGATAAGAAGCCGTTAATGTATCGGTCCAAACTCTGCTTTCCGTGAACGGAGTGATCAAATTTTATTGATGCAAAAACACTATGTTCAGGTGAAATCCAGAAGTAACTTGGAAAGCCAGGAATTGCACGCCCACTAAAACCCGTTTCAAGTATTTGAGTATCACCTGGCATTTGACTTGGGCTCATCCCATAAATCTTGCCATTATCGTTTTCGACTTCATTCCATAATGTTAGTAAGATATCGCCTGTTGTTTGACACTTAATTGAATCAACATAGAATGTTCGCATGATGTCATTGTCAGCATCATGCTGGTAAGTTGTTGTATTTTAGAGTTGTCTTCCATCAGAAGCCCATTGTGCTAACTTCTCAAAAGTATCGCCAATACCACCTAAAACTGGTAGCACTGCTCCAAACGTGTAATAGCCACACTTTTCAATATTATAAAAGGTGAATTTAGCTTCCAATGTACAACTCCAAATATTGTGTTCTTATCAAAGGTGAGAGATCTTTAATACCCACCTTGGGTGAGCGAGCCCATTTTAACAATAAAAGCTCTTAAAAACAGTGAACTAGTCTAATCTAAGAAAAATAAACAGCTAAGCGTCATTTGATAAAACTCAAGCACTTAACGCCGCGTTCACCGGCTTGTCCGGTTCAACGTCTTGTTATAAGCGCTGTCGATTTCGGAAGATATATCTTTCATGCCCTTACTTAGGCTAGAACTAATTGATCCTTGGGGGATATACCTATTCATAACCACATCCAGCTTTTTCGCTTCAGGGTGCCTCATCATCACATCAAGATACACTTTCAGTCTATCAGGCTTTGTTGTCGGCCGTTGAAGCTCCTTTTTAAACTTCTCTTGAAACCTAAAGATTTCGTCTTCGTCATCCCACTCATGCAACTCGCTGTACAAAATTCGAGCAAACCTGTTCTGAGTCCACCCTAGCTCTGCTAACAGCCCTTTTATTTGCAAAAAAAGCTCATGAGATTCCTGTTTTGTCCCCATTTGTCTTTTCCTAACCCCTAGCATTGTCAATGTCCCAGCGGGGACAATTTTTATTCAACTATGGAGACTACTATGTCCGAATCAATGTCAAAAGCCGCTGCTGCTCGAATTCAGTCAGCGACAGCTAAATCAAACGGTGGAGTCGTCCCGAAAGGTTCTTTTGCCGCAAGAGCGCAATCTGCAACAAGTCAACCTGGTTCAACTCGCCCACACAACGGTCCAAGCACAACCGGTAAGCCTTCTGGAGGCAAGCGAGGCAATAACCCTCCAAAGGGAAAGTAACTAATTGCAGCTAGTCAGGCTGCCTCTAAAACGAGTCAGAAACTCTGACTCGTTTTTCTGTGCCTCTTTGTAACTGATCACTTGCATTGTTTTTTCTAAGGCACATAGACAAATCTGAATTTTGTCAGCTTGGTGGTAAGAGCTCCTTGGTATGCGCGACGAGTTTACACAACTATCTACAAGTTCATATTCAACATTAAGTGGATATCGTTGATCCTCAAAGAGTATTTGATCTGCCTTATATGTTCCGAATGCGCCAATAAATAGAGCAGTTGTAGCCGATAAAAGCGGCTTCTTAAATTTCTTGTAAGAGTGGCCTGAAAGTGACTCTTTGCATTCGCTACAAACAATATTTTCACCAAACTCAATTTTGTTGTCTGTAGTGCAAGATGGACATTCGATCTGCATGAATTTCCTTAAAGCTTATAACGCCGTGCTCTGGGGCAAACCGGAGCGCAGCATAGGTTTGTCCCTAGCAGCACCTTGTTAGGCATTGTTTGCCTCCGCAGCAGCAATCGTTTGGTTTCCAAACGGACTCACTTCTAAGCCCGAATTATTAATCTCAACAATTAGTTTGGCAACGGCCTTGAAAGTTGACCGTATTTGTTCAACCCTTACATCCTGACCATCCAATTTGTCTATATCAAGATCCTTAAATGTATTTTCGATTCGAGAAATCCATTTAGAAATTTCTGGATCATTAGACTCAAGCATCGATTCAAACTCTTTAAATCCAATTACATCAAAATCTCTTGCATCGGATTCCGACTTACGAACCATCAACTCCCCGATTCCCGCTTGCCAGTCCCGATATATCCACGCCTCACGGATAGAAAGTCGTCGGGCAGACTGTTGCATTGTTTCCTTAATCAATTCATCTCGAAGTTGGTTACAATCAAGCTGAGCACATAAATAATCTGCACATTCCCTACAAAGATCGAATAAGTCTTGCTCACTGAGCTCTGTGGCTAGAGTAACACTCTTACTTTTAAGGAAGGATTTGTGCCTTTTTTCTAAAGCAATTGACAAATCAATAGATTTTTCGGGAGAGCATTCTAGCGACCATAATTCGACAAGACGTGTCAGCCTTTCAGTTTCCACATGAGGACCATCGGCAAGGGCAGACTCAAATACACGCATGGATTCTGATATAGATGCCTGTGACACGGCACCAACGGGCTTCATGTAAGACTGTTCTTTCTTAATCGCATAAACCCAGCCGATAAGAGATGCCAACCGATACAGTGTACTTTTATATTTGTAATCTTCGAAACCTGTTATTACTTCACTTCTTATTAAGAAATGAGCCCGTCCCTTAACATTAAATATTTCATTGAGCCTCCAAAACATGCTTTCGGCTGCGGCCGCCAAGGGCTCCGCATATTTTTTATACACATCTTGCGTACTTTTCGATTGATCACGTTTCTCCTTTAATTTTTGAAAAACGAAATCCTTCATAAAAATTCCGATCAATGTCACAATTGATGCTATTAGAGCAGCTTGTATTTTTACGTCCAATGTTTGAATCCAACTCATTCTTTATGTATGCCTAACATTGTATTAGCGCGCATACTCGATTTCGCAAAATCGTTATCCGCACCATTTTCTACCTAACCGAATGATCCCACCCGGATTTTTCCTCTTTAATCGATACGGCTCTTCCGCGAAAGTGTGCATGCCGCCTATCACTCCTCACGTATTCACACTATCCCCAAGCGTGAGTCTGTAAGCGTCTGACTAATAGGATCTTTTTGTCATCCGTTCTGAGATAGTGTGAATCTGTCACGGATAAACGCGCACGTTTTTGGCTGCATCTAACCGATAAGCTGGTTAACCGTCCAGTGTTTAGCCATGCTACCGCCGATCAGTTGTCGGCACCTAACACGCCATCGAGTTGGTAGATTTGAAGCTAGTGTATCAAGGGCTGTTTTGGTTTTCGTGCGCTATTGTCCAAAGTGTTAGATAAGCCATATTTTGTGAGATGGGTACAAGAAGTTACCTAGGGCACAGGGGGTTAGTCGTTTTGGTGGGCGTTTGTATAAGCAAGTGGAAAGAGGACTGCTAGCAGGATTGGAGTGTTGAGCATCTATCAGAGTTACTCCGCTGATTTTTTCTAATGCGAAAACGGGAGTTGTACCCGTTCCTTGTTTGACTAAGTGTTTGACTAAAAATCAGCAGGTACAAAAAAGGCGTAGTAGGTACTAACCTGCTACGCCTTGCTATGACTGGTGGCCCCTCCCAGACTTGAACTGGGGACCAATCGATTATGAGACGCTTTTTGGGTGTTTTTGCATGAATCGCAGTGAACAAAGAAGAACAATTTAACCCAATAATATCATGTATTTATATCGTTTTCTTTGTTTTTCCTTGTTCATCTAAATTCATGGAAGTATGATTGATTTGCTACATATATGCTACACAGAATCGATGGGTAGACACCAAGGACGCAAAGCATCATGCCTCTTAAAAAGAAGATCACCGCGAGCAGTATCAAACAGTTTTCGGTTGAGGATAAACGCATCAACGATACCGAGATTCATGGCTTTCATGCTCGTATCTCAGCAACGGGGCGCATTGTTTACTATCTCTACTACCGACATGATGGCAAACAGGTTAACTACAAGCTCGGAACAGCACACGACCTAACCCCAGCCCAAGCGCGTGACCTTGCTAAACAAAAGGCAGGTGACGTTGCCAAAGGGAACAACGTGCATGATGAAAGGAAGCAAGCACGCCAAGAAAGCCAACGCCGCAAACACCTCAAACTACCCGTTTACCTAGACGAGCGATACCTCCCCTACTTGCAAACCCGTAATCCGAAAACGGCCCAGCGTATTGTGAACCACATTAAAAGCCGCTTTGCGTTTTTGATGGATAAAGAGCTCGACCAAATTACCGCATGGGAAGTTGAGAAATGGCGAAGTGAGCAACGGAAAAAGGGTAAAGCTGCGTCGACAATTAATCACAGTGTGAACTCACTTAAAGGCGCATTATCTCGCGCCGTTGAATGGGGATTAATCGAATCACACGAACTGACCAAAGTGAAAGCCATCAAGGCCGACAATACCCGCCTACGCTATCTCACCGACATGGAAGAGAAGCGATTACGGCATGCTATCAAGCATCGAGACCAAGATATTCGCCTAGCTCGCCGTTCGGCCAATGAGCATCGGGCTATACGTAATTATTCGTTGTATCCGTGCTTAGATGATGTCACGTTCGTGGATTATGTAGAGCCTCTTATCCTGCTAGCTATCAACACAGGGCTACGCCGAGGCGAACTACTCAGCCTCGAATGGCGTGATATCTACTTTTCTGAACGCTATCTTCAAGTGCGCGGCGGGAATGCAAAATCAAAAGAAGGCCGCATAGTACCACTCAACAATGAGGCCTATAACACACTGGCAAGCTGGCGAGAGCAAAACCCCGAGGCCACCTACCTCTTTGAGGGCAAAAACGGCCAACCGCTTACCGACGTTAAAAAGCCGTGGGGAACCGTATTAGGGCTTGCAAATATTGAAGGTTTTAACTTCCACGACCTCCGACATCATTTTGCCAGTAAGCTCGTGATGGCAGGCGTCGATCTCAATACCGTTCGGGAGCTACTAGGCCACGCCGACCTAAAAATGACGTTAAGATATGCCCACCTAGCACCAGAGCATAAGGCTGCGGCTGTTAGCCTTATTGGTGGCTAATAGATGTTAATTGGAATAACAGATAAAGAGTATTAGATGCAAAACCGTCGCTTTTACCGCCTAGATGAAATCCACGATGTCACCCCTATCACCAAAGGCGACCTATTGGCCGCTGTCGAGCAAGGGGAGCTTTCCCTGTGCGCATGGGTAGATGAAAAATCGATGGGAGCGATGCTTGCGGCCGAAGAGGGCCATAGGCTTGCACTGGCAAACCTGTTCGCCTACAAGGGCGTAATAGGCCTAACACAAGACCAGTCAATAGCCTGTGTTCATTCAAAAACCGCCCCTATTCGTCACGCCCAAATATTGGAACCTGACCAAGTAAGCCACTGGCGGGAGGTCAAAAACGATTTCCCAGACGCCGAGAACGGCCCATTTTCTCGGGTATCCTCCCTGCCCCAAAGGCCTATGGCCCCCTTTATGGCCTATGGGGCCATAGGCACCAAGGCGACCTATGGACAAGAAGCTAGGCAACTGGCCCAAGCAGGCCCAGAGGAATGGAATCGTCAGGGATTTTCAGGCCTATGGGACGCCCTAGCCAAAACAGGTAGGGCGTTAGAGGCCAAGCCATTGGCGATAGATACTGACCAATTACGGTTTGATTTTCAGGCCGTCAATGCCGCCTTTGGCCTACGCCCTGAGGGCGAAACAGGCCGAAGCATTTCTGTCCCTGATATGAGCAAAATTGAAACCAACCCCTTCAAAATCATGATTCGAAAAGTATTGGCAGGGGATCGAGACGCTGACGCTCTCAAGGTATGGTATGCCGTTAGGCGAGATCATGAAAACAACGCTCACCAGATTGACGAAGACGGCATCATTTCGGAAATAAACCGTGACGATATCAAATGGTTTGGCCGAGGAGATAAGATGAGAAGGTTGAGTTACAAAACCTTCTGCAACTACGTCTCAGCGGTACGTAAAATGCTTTAGCTAAAAACTCTCCCAACCAGCGTCCCAACCAGCGTCCCAAGCTAGTTGGGACGGTTACGGTATCTCCCAACGAACACACGGAGATATCGTTATGCACACTGAACACACCCAAAAACGCGCATACACAGAACAAGAAACCGCTGCTTATATCGGCATGAGCCGTTCTTTCCTGCGTCAATCACGCATGGAGGGCCACCGACTCAACCGCACCGAAGCGCCACCATTTATCAAAATTGGCCGAGCGGTACGTTACCTAAAAGAAGATTTGGATAACTGGTTAGATCAGCACCGCAAACAGGCACACCTCAGCTACGGAGAGCGTGAGCATGCCTAAGCTGAATAAACATCAACAATCGGTTATCCGTGCGATGCAAGCGGGGCATTGGTTTGAGCTATGTGCCGATTATCGCGTCAATCAGGCCGGATACATTGGCTCAACAGGGTTTGATATGAAATTAAACCCACGCACTGTCTTTAAGCTTTATCGAGAAAAGCTCATCACGTACCGAACCACCTACTCCTACGGTATCAAGTGGTATGTTTTTGAGCTCACACCAGCAGGGAGGGCATTGGATGATAGCCATTCCTGAAACTGAATTTGCTCAAATTGACTGGGATGATAAGGCGTTCGTCAAAGAGCGCCTTTGCCGCTTGCCGGATAAAGCGCAAAAAATCCTGTTCAAACACTATCGCGCCATTTCCAACAAGCAAGCGCGAAACACCTACCTACGCGAGCTCACCGACAGCCTGATGAGCAAGCTCACCGTGTCGCCCGAAAAGCTAAATCTCAATATCTCAGAAGACGCCTTGCGAGAAGAAGCGGAAAACCTTGTTGATTCCGCACTGGCGATTAGGCGTGAATTAATGGGGGACGAACAGCAAACAATCGCAACCCTTCACGCCCTTTGTACCAGCTTTGGCGTGCTGCCTCCCGATGAGGAAAAATACACCCTAGAAGGTCGGCTGCGTCGTATGTCCGATAAATCATGGTGGCTGCGCAAGCTGCGAAAAGCCCAGCGTAAGAACATTGAAACCGTGATGCGACACCTCAATGAGGTAAACCGTCGCAAGTCTATCTACTGCTCCGAAGAAACCCTAAGCGCCCGCGCTTCTCAAAAGTTTCACCAAGAGCAATACCTTGCGAACACGACTGTTACCAATCAACTAGGGCAAAGCTTTAGCCTGCTGGAGTTATCGAAAAAGGGCGTTGCTGATCCGAAAATTCGCAAAACCGAGCTCATGGTGAGGGCGCGAGGCTTTGAAGACCTAGCCAATGAGCTCGGCCATGTGGCGACCTTTCTCACTATTACTTGCCCGTCTAAATACCACCGCAGCTATGCGACAACGGGCGATGAAAACCCGAAATGGGGAGGCTATACGCCTGCTGAGGCTCAGGATTACCTCAATGATATTTGGAAACTTATGCGTGCCAAGCTACAGCGCGAGGAAGTGCGATTCTATGGCTTTCGCGTTGTGGAGCCACAGCACGACGGTACACCCCATTGGCATTTATTGTTGTTCGTCGAACCTGCGCATTACGACACCCTCATCACTACCATGAGAGATTACGCTTTACGGGAAGATGGCGACGAAACAGGCGCCGAGCAGCACCGCTTTACGGAAGTAAAGATTGACCCTAACAAGGGCTCAGCGACGGGGTATATCGCGAAATACATCTCAAAAAACATCGACGGTGATCATCTTGATGCAGGTATCTACGGTGAAGACCCGAAATGTGCAGCGGCGCGCGTCGATGCATGGGCGGCATGCTGGAGCATTCGCCAATTTCAACAACTGGGAGGGTGTTCGGTGACGGTTTGGCGTGAATTACGCCGCTTAAAGGCAATGATGGCAGAAAGTCAGCTAGTGCAAGATATCCACGACGCAGCCGACAAAGGCAACTGGAAAAGCTTTACAGATCTGATGGGTGGCGTATTCTGCAAGCGCACAGAGCAAGCTATAGCCCCTCATTATGAGCTGGCTTTTGATACTGATACAGGCGTGGTGAAAACGTCCATGTATAGCGAAGACGAGCTTTTAAATGTGCTTAAAGGCATCTCAGCAGGCGGAAAGGCCATCATCACCCGCACCAACGAATGGCATCTGTCTTGAAGACAGATGCGCTTTTACTTGGAGTTCTGTGAATAACTGTATTTTTGGAAGTTTGATATGTTTAGCGTCAAAGTAGCTTTGAAAAGCTGCTCGATATGAGATGAAAATCTAACCAAAAATTAATTTTCGATTCTTTCATATTGATATATTTTATYGTTCGTTATATTCCTGCCATATAACGAACTACGCCAACAGAATCATTGCATACTCAAGTTGATGAGTACCGGTGAATACCATTTGCATAGAGCCTGTTAATACGGCGGGCACCTTGATGCCTCCTAACAAATTAGACACTGCAACCGCACAATGTCATCAGGGCCATGACGTGAGTCAGTAAAAAGCCGAATGTAGAGCGGCAGTCCAAACCAAACTCAATACGCTTCACGGATGCTTGACGAACGGGGGAATCCACGTAGCCCGCATTTGCGAATGGTTTGGAGCACAGCGATAAACCAGTCCGGCAACATGCGTTTGTTAAGCGCCAAACCTTAGTGCGCTAAAGTACGAGTTCTTTAGCCAAATAAACCATTACTCCGAGGCACACGTAAAACCCCCACACAGAAAACGATTTTAATGCAGCTATTTGATGATTTGTCATATTCCCTTTTGCCACAACAGAATATAGATCCTCTGAACAAATCCTTTGTTCATGAAGCTTACCAATAAATTCGTTGTAGGAATCTCTAAATGCTTTTTCGAGCGCCAAATAATATGAATCTAGGGCCAAGAATAGCAAAATAGGCAGTAACGCTATAAATGCATATTCTGGCTTGCTTTTGTCGGCAACCAAAACCAGTATCGCTGACACGATCGTGATACACCACGTCTTTGATGCTGTACTATTTGCAGCCATCCGATTAATTACGCCCTGCATAATTTGCAGGTGAGCTTGAACCGATGGTGATTCTTCGGTTAGTACGTTTGGGTTCGACATTGCTATATCCAACTCGCGAAGTTATTGTATCCGTTATCAGACACCCAATCATATACGTTAAAAAAGTTACCGAGATTGTAACCATTTCCTCTATATTTTTGAGCGACTTCAACTCGATAAGATGCAGATCCATCAATTTTATCGTATTTCACCCAGTTTTCATTTATTTTCTCCCATAGAGTGGCTGTCAAACCAGAATCAGAAAAGGTAACCCCTACATACTCTAATGGGTTTGGCCCCTTTATTTTAGTCTGTTGGCTCCTGCATTTTATTGAATTTACATGAACGCCAATGATATTATTCCCCCTTTTGAAGCTTTTCAGGATTTCGTATCTTACCCACGGTCGCTCATACGTCTGGCTGCCTATTAGAACACACGTATTCGAAGTCCTTTCTAAGCCAGAATTTATTAGTCTTTTGAGCGCAACGTCACCTTGTTTTTTTGCGCTCTCCCATATTGAAGCATCGTGATAACCAGCTATTTCACGGCTAAGCTTAAACCTCCAATGGTTTCTAACAACATTAGCCCTAAACTCAGCAACGTCTTTATAATGAAAGCTGAAAAACACCCTCTTTGCCATATATTTCCTCACTATTTGAAAACTTTTGGGTTTTCTCCTCGCATCCAGCCATCTAAATTAACCCATTCGTTCGATCTTTTGTGGACATAGAATTTATCCATAGTCAGATCCAAGTAGGGATACATGCCTAAATACTCTCTACCTTCAAATTGCTCGTCATCTCCGACTATTGGCGCAACAGAGACTCGACCAGTTTTTGCATCCATGTATCCAAGTTCCCAAGGCATCCAAAGGGATTTTTCCGCTGACGGCGATGTCAAATAGATTAGTGAGGAGCAACTGTTCATTCTATTTCGAAGAACTGCTGCAGTTTCGGGGGACACTTCACCACGATCTAGATGGTTATCTTCTATCCAGTCCACATAGACGCTGTAACCACTCTCTTCTAGCAACTCTTTTACTATTTTCACCACTCTCGCATCATCGAAGGAATGTGAGAGAAAAATGTCATAGCTTTCAGCAAACGAGAACGATTTAGCTGATTCTTCGAGCTTCTTCTTCGCGAACCCCCTCTCTCCCGCCTCGTCGATAAGGTATGCTTGACGGTTATTGTAGACGTTTAATAGTTGTGATTTTTTGAGTAGAGCCAATTGTATTCCCTAATATTCCTAACCCTTACCAAGCAGCTTAACGCCTTTGGAAGGGGAAAATTTGTGGCGAAGCCTCGCTTAAATTTGTCCCGCTTGCCAAACTTGTTAAGCCTCTGGTTCTTGCACGGGCCATTTTTTGAAAGCAAAGACCCACATAAAAATTATGTTTAGGAGTGGAACGAGAGACATTATCGCCCACCATTTATTAAAACCAGCTTTCCCTACGATGCGTGCGATTAACAGTGTCCAAGCTACGCTAAGGCCAAGCATGATAAGAATTATTATTATTTGCCAAATGCTAATGCCACCCATGCTATGCCTCCTTGCCATTTGGCCATTTTCTATAACCTAGAACTAGCGCTACTACTAAGACGCCAACACCAAAAGGTGGGATAAGTACAAGAAGCGAACCCCAAGGACTAAAGCCTGCTTTCTTGAATATTTTCCATAGTGGAGGGATAAAAATAATAGCGGCTACAATCAACCGTACTATTTCATCTGCGAACATTTGTTCCATGAGGTCTCCTTTGAGGCTTAACGTCCAATTAAGGTATGAAGCACGCGACCACGATACTTGATTTGATCACTGTAAACACTAAACTCAACCCAAACCAAAAATGCCAAGCGTGCTGAATCACTCTTAAATTGCTTATTAGGCATTATCTGCAAAAAGATTAACTCTCTCGGTTATAAACTGTGCAACGCTGTTTTCGTCGTGGTAGGTTGCATCTATATAGCCATCAATAGAAAACACGCCTTCAACATTTGCATTATCAAAATTTATAAACATAACCTTATCATCTTCCTTATGTTTGATTATGTCTCTAATAGCTCTCCATTCTAAGCCACACCACTGCTTTTTGATGTAGTCTTCACACAGAAAAACAACTACTAGATCAGCCTGATCTCGATAAATGCTCTGCAAATATGTATCCAGATTAGGTCTTGCTAATTGAGATTGATAATCGAAGTCATAGAAAATAGAGTCAGTGCCGAAGACTCGTTTTAGCTTTTCAACGACATTGGCGACATATGGTCTTTTTTCTCCAGGAAAAGATAATGCAACTTTAAAATTAATGTCTTCAAGTTTGGTGGTGGATTTATCTATTTTTTGAATAATTTCGTTTTCCAGAAGGTCTTCGAGTGCCATTAATGAAAGTGTAAATGGGTCTATGTCAATACGAGCAAGGTCTGCACTGTTAGGTCTAATTTTAGAAATAAAATAAAGCAGATAGTGGAGCCAAATAGATGCATTTGCAGTATTGTGAGTACAAACAGGCTTGCCTTCAGGGTTACTCATGCCTTCTTCTACAAGCTCTTCAAGCTGCTTACTTTTAATTTTCTCTCTCTCTTTTTCAGAGAACAGTGCGCCAGCCCTGTTTGCCATACGAATAAATAAATGGCAAGTTTCGCCTTCTAGAAGTGAATAAGCAGATAGTTCAGCACCAAGTACACCCCAAATTTCATGCCTATTAATCACATCTATTGTAAGTTTATGGGTATCAGACATTACCCCATAGTATTGCCAAAGCATTATTATATGATTTTGTTTATCAAACTGTCGCTCATTAACAATTTTGTTCTTTTTTCTATAGACAGTACTTAGCTTCAAATCATGAAACTTATTTGCTTGTTCTTCAAAGGCCGCAATGAGCCGTTTTATCTCATTCTTCTTTTTTCTGATAGCCATTGATACCTCTTAAAATCAGATGATATAAGTCGGATGCCTAACATTGTACTAGTGCGTATGCGTGATTTCCCAAAACCATTATACGCACTCTTTTAATCATCCGTTCTGGGATAGTGTGAATCGATCACGGATAAACGTGCACGCATTTGGTTGTATCTAGTAGATAAGCTGGTTAAGCATTCAGTGTTTAGCCATGCTACCGCCGATCAGTTGTCGGCACCTAACACGCCATCGAGTTGGTAGATTTGGGGCTAGTGTATCAGGGGCTGTTTTGGTTTTCGTGCGCTGTTATCCAAAATGTTAGATGGCACATGTTTTGTGATATGGGTACAAAAGACGGTCTATTCGAAAGCTGTGCTCAAGCAAGCTATCACTGATATCGAACCTGAGAATGGGTATGGCAGGTGGGGAGTGCGAATCAACAGGACCTTTTATGGCGATTCATTTGCTACATATGTGCTACACAGCAAAATAAAAAGCAAAAGGCCTGAGTAGTTACTAACCTCTCAGGCCTTTCTATGACTGGTGGCCCCTCCCAGACTTGAACTGGGGACCAATCGATTATGAGTCGACTGCTCTAACCACTGAGCTAAGGGGCCGAGTGGATTGGGATTATAGGGGAAGGCAAACAGGGTGTCTAGTTGTAAGGGGGGTCAATTCAGTATGGTTTTTGAGCACTTAGCGCAGTGGTGGCAAAACAAGCGCCGCCAGTGTGACGGCACTCATGCTTTACTTACTGAGTTCTGTGACACCACTTACTGCATGGCGGGGTCTTCGCTGTTGTCATCGGCGGGCCAGGTTTCTTCTTCCGGTGGCCAGGCGCTGTTGTCGTCTTCTGGTATTGGCTGGGTGTCGCAATCCGTGCCACCTTCAGGGCAAGTCACCGCTGGCTGGCCGTCTGCAGGCTGCATCGGCTCGTCATTCGCCATTGCCGGGCCCGCTAGGCCAACTATCATCATCAGTGCGCTCAGAGTCAGTGCTTGGTTGTGTGTTTTCATGGTGTTCTCCTTCCTAATAGTGTCGTTGCCCTTGAGGACAGAAACACTATCTCGCACTCGTCGCACTGCCCTGTCATTCCCTCGCTATAAGGCGGTAAAAGGATTGTGTCGTTTGTCGCCAATTTATCAGCTTTGTCAGTCCTTGATTAAATCCCCCTCCTGCGGTCAGAAAACCTTCAAAACGGTGTGTTAATGATTAATTGATAGCCTTTAATCTCGGTTTTGTCGCTTGCATCTTGTTGACACGCGCTTTACCATCAAAGAATAATTAAACACAAATATCGATTTAATATTCAATTTAGCGCGTCATTTAGGGATAAATATGAAAAGCGACCTCTACCAGCAATCACTGCTCACCTTACTCGACTTGTCACCTCAGCAAATCCACGATCTGATTGATGATGCCGCCGCCCTTAAAGCGGCCAAAGCCCGTGGTGAGGAAACTCCACAGCTAACGGGCAAAAACATCGCGCTGATTTTTGAGAAAACCTCAACCCGCACCCGCTGTGCGTTTGAAGTGGCGGCGTTTGATCAAGGCGCACAAGTTACGTATCTCGGCCCCAGCGGCAGCCAAATTGGCCATAAAGAGACCATGAAGGACACCGCGCGGGTGTTAGGGAGAATGTACGATGGCATTCAGTATCGTGGGTTTGGTCAAGAGGTGGTGGAAACCTTAGCCGCCCATGCTGGTGTGCCGGTGTGGAATGGCCTTACCGATGACTTTCACCCCACTCAAGTGCTGGCGGATTTACTCACCATGCAAGCGCACAGTGACAAGCCGCTCAATCAAATCGCCTTTGCGTATGTGGGTGATGCGCGCAATAACATGGGCAATTCGTTGATGGTGGGCGCGGCCAAAATGGGGATGGATTTACGCTTGATTGGTCCTAAAGCCTATTGGCCTGAGGCGGATTTGATTGCCACCTGCCAAGATATTGCCGCCAGTACTGGAGCAACGATCACACTCACGGAAGATACGGCGGCGGTGAAAGGCTGTGATTTTATTTATACCGACATCTGGGTGTCGATGGGCGAGCCAGAATCGGTTTGGGCACAGCGGGTGGCGGATCTCACCCCTTATCAAGTCAACCCCGGTTTGATAGCCGCCACCGAGAACTCAGATGCCAAGTTCATGCACTGCTTGCCCGCGTTTCATAATGACGAGACCGGCGTGGGTAAACAAATTGCCGATCAATACGGGCTCAATGGCCTGGAAGTGACCGACGCGGTATTTGAATCGGCGCAGTCGATCGTCTTTGATCAAGCCGAGAACCGCCTCCATACCATCAAGGCTGTGATGATTGCCACACTCGTCAAAGCAAGCGCGTAAACGATTGCACTTTTGCTTGCACAGCACAAATAGGGGCGTATAATTCGGCCAGATTTCACTACACGGCCAGAAATTATGTTGGTTATTCCACCCACAAACAGCGATTTATCCGCCCCATCGCGGGACGGCATTCGCATTGGTCGTGATCGTAAAAGCCTCCGTTTCGGAGGTTTTTTTTTGCCTGTAGCACACTGCAAAGAAAGGGACTCGCGTTATGGCCAATACGCTTTATCACAAACATATTATTTCCATTCCCGAGCTCAGCCGCGACGAGCTAGAGTTAATCGTTGCCACGGCGGGCGAACTTAAAGCTCGCCCGAACCCGACGCTGTTAAAAAATAAAGTGATTGCTAGCTGCTTTTTTGAAGCGTCAACTCGCACGCGGTTATCGTTTGAAACCGCGATTCAGCGCCTTGGCGGCTCGGTAATTGGCTTTCCCGACGGCGGCAATACCTCGTCAGGCAAAAAAGGCGAAACCTTGGCCGATTCGGTCCGTGTGATTTCTTCTTACGTTGATGGCTTTGTCATGCGTCACCCAAAAGAAGGCGCTGCGCGATTAGCGTCTGAGTTTTCTGAAGGCGTACCGGTGGTGAACGGTGGCGACGGCGCGAATCAGCATCCGACTCAAACCTTGCTCGATTTGTTCTCGATTTACGAAACCCAGGGCCGCTTGGATAACTTAAATATCGCCATGGTGGGAGATCTCAAATATGGCCGTACCGTGCATTCGCTGACCCAGGCGTTATCAAAGTTCGAGGGCAACCGCTTCTTTTACATCGCCCCGGATGCACTCGCCATGCCAGAGCATCTACTTGATGAGCTTGCCGCGGGCGGCCACCCTTATAGCCTACACAGTAGCATTAGCGATGTGGTGCCAGAGCTCGATGTTTTGTATATGACGCGTGTGCAGAAAGAGCGTTTTGATGAGTCAGAATACGCCCACATTAAATCAGCGTTTATTTTAAGTGCCGGCATGCTGCGTGATGCCAAGCCGAATATGAAGGTGATGCATCCGCTGCCACGCGTGGATGAAATTACCGTTGATGTCGATAAAACCCCGCACGCGTATTACTTTGAGCAAGCAGAAAATGGGGTGTATGCCCGAGAGGCTCTACTCGCGCTGGTATTAAATGAACAGGTTGAAGGAGTTGCAAAATGAGCACGGATAATAAACTACAAGTCGAAGCGATCTGCCACGGCACTGTGATTGATCATATCCCCGCGCACATTGGCTTTAAGATCTTAAACCTGTTTCAAATGCATGGTAGCGATCAGCGGATCACCATTGGTTTGAATCTGCCTTCGTCGGCGCTCGGCAGTAAAGATTTGATCAAAATCGAGAACGTGGTGATCAGCGAAGATCAAGCCAGTCAGCTTGCCCTGTACGCGCCACAGGCAACGGTGAATCAAATTGAAGATTATCAAGTGGTCGCCAAGCTGCCGCTGACATTGCCTGAGGTGATTCAAGGGGTGTTTAGCTGCCCAAACTCTAACTGCATTACCCATGGCGAGCCGGCTGTCGATAGCTCATTCCGAGTGCTCACGGAGGCCGACGATGTGAAGCTCTGCTGCAAGTACTGTGAGAAGGTATTCTCACGCGAGATCATGACCGAGCGTCACTAGTCCTCTCTGTCTAGCCCTAGTGCGAGGGCGCTCGGTTTCGGGCGCGCTTGCACTGCGCCTGCCGCGCGCGTAACACATAAAAAAACCAGCATCGAGATGCTGGTTTTTTGTCATCGTTTAACCTGCCAAGTGGTTATTTCACCACGGTAAGCGTCGGCTTGCCTTTTTTACTCGGCGCCGCTGGCGCTTCTGGTTCGTCATCTGCCTGTGGCAGTGCGTCTGGATCGTCAACACTGTCAACAGAGACAAGCGATGGCTCGTCCTCTTCGGTCGGTGCCGGCTCGAACGTCTCGTCCTCGAACATCTCGTCATCAGCGTTGGCGTAGGCAGGCTCCATTTCAAACATGGTCCCGGCGCCATTTTCACGCGCATACAGTGCAAGCACGGCTGCCATTGGCACCATCACTTGCTGCGGTTTACCGCCAAAGCGCGCGTTAAAGCACACATGCTCGTTACTGAGTTCAAGATTACCGACTGCTCGAGGGGCGATGTTCAGTACAATTTGCCCGTCTTTGACGTAATCAAACGGTACTTGCGTCCCTGGTAAGGTCGCATCGACCACAATGTGTGGCGTAAGATCGTTGTCCAGTAACCAGTCGTAAAACGCCCGAACCAAATAAGGACGGCGCGGTGTCATGGCAAATTCAGATGTAGACATTATTGACCTGTTAGTCGCATTTCACGTTCAGCTTCTGTCAGTGAGGCGAGAAACGAATCACGCTCAAACAGACGCGTCATGTAGTCTTTGACTTGCTTTGAGCCCTGACCGGTCAGTTCAATACCCAGTGCAGGTAAACGCCATAAAAGTGGCGCTAAGTAGCAATCAACAAGGCTAAATTCTTCACTTAAGAAGTAAGGATCTTCGGCAAAGACAGGCGCCAGAGCCAGGAGCTCTTCACGTAATTGCTTACGGGCTTTATCCGCCTCATCCGCACTGCCCTGCATGATCTGATCCACCAAGGTATACCAGTTACGCTTAATGCGATACATCATCAAGCGGCTTTGTGCACGCGCGACAGGATAAACCGGCATCAATGGCGGGTGAGGGAAACGCTCATCCAAGTATTCCATGATGATGTCTGCGTTATACAGCGCTAACTCACGGTCAATCAAGGTTGGAACAGAGTTATAAGGATTTAAGTCAACCAGATCTTCTGGCAGATTATTCGGATCCACCAGCTCGATTTCTACACTGACACCTTTCTCTGCGAGGACGATGCGTACCTGATGACTATATAAATCAGATGCGTCAGAGAATAACGTCATCACCGAGCGTTTATTGGCAGCAACAGCCATCAACCCCTCCAGGATGTTCAATATCAATAGAAAGCAATGGGGACTMMAAGYCCCCATTGCGGATTAGCAACACACTAGATTAACCGATCAGTGCACATCGCGCCAATATTCTTTCTTRAGGAAGTAAGCCAAAATCAAGAATACCACGAAGAAACCGATCACCCACCAACCGAGTTGCTGGCGCTCAAGCTTCACCGGCTCACCGGAATACTCGAGRAAATTGACCAAGTCTCGGACGGCATTATCATACTCGCCCTYRCTCAGCTCGCCATTGCCGTCAGAYTGCAGACCGACAAATTCCTCAACCGGCTCACCATCCACCATGCGTGTTTCGTACACTTTACGTGGGGTGCCTTGAAGCTCTTCAAGCACATGCGGCATGCCCACGTTAGGGAATACCGTATTGTTCACGCCAAACGGACGCGATGGRTCAACATAGAATGAACGCAGATAGGTATAGAKCCAGTCAGTACCACGTACACGCGCGACCAGCGTCAAGTCAGGCGCTGGCGCACCGAAGTACTGTGCACCCGACTCTTGRCTCATGGCGTTAGTCATTAACTCACCATAGTCCGCATTCTTGTCGACAATCAGGTGTTCTTCCATCAAGTCTTKTGGAATGTTCAGATCTTCTGCGACACGCTGATAGCGCTGATACTGCGTGGCATGACAGCCGAAGCAGTAGTTCATGAACATTTTTGCGCCACGTTGYAATGAGGCTTTATCCGTTAAATCGTTGTTGGCGTCGTCCAAGTGAACGTTACCGCCCGCGGCCATTGCCAAAGAGGGCAACAGCGCGCACAAGATTACAATCCATTTTCTCATTTGAATGTCACCCTCTCTGGTAGCGGTTTTGTTGCCTCATTTTTGCTGTAGAAGAACAACAGCACAAAGAACATGAAGTAACAGAAGCTGAAGATCTGCGCCAGCAAGGTGTACGTTGGAGTCGCTGGCAACGCGCCCAGAATGCCGAGAGCTACAAACGCAATCACAAATTGCACAATGTTTGCCAAATGCAGTTTGCTACGGTAGCGATACGAACGCACGCGACAACGATCTAACCATGGCAACAAGAACAGCACCACAATCGACGCACCCATGGCGATAACACCAATCAGCTTGTCAGGAATTGCACGCAAAATTGCATAGAAAGGCGTGAAGTACCAAACCGGAGCAATATGCTCAGGGGTCTTCAGCGGGTTYGCGGCCTCAAAGTTCGGTGGCTCAAGGAAGTAACCGCCCATCTCAGGGTTAAAGAAAATCACATACGCGAACAAGATACCAAACACACCCACGCCAATGAGATCTTTCACCGTGCCGTATGGATGGAAAGGAATCGAGTCAATGATCTTATATTTTTTGGTGTAATCAGGGTGAAATGTAAACTGTGACTGCTGGCCATCGTCATCCGCTTCGCCTTTAGGCAGTTTGGTGTCGATACCATCTGGGTTGTTGGAGCCCACTTCGTGCAACGCTAGCACGTGCAACGCGACTAACAACAGCAAGACAATCGGCAAGGCCACCACGTGAAGCGCAAAGAAGCGGTTCAAGGTTGCGCCTGATACCACGTAATCACCGCGGATCCAAAGCGTTAAGTCATCACCAATCACAGGAATCGCACCAAACAAGGAGATGATAACCTGTGCTCCCCAGTAAGACATCTGCCCCCATGGCAGCAGGTAGCCCATGAACGCTTCTGCCATTAATACCAAGAAGATCAGCATCCCAAACAGCCACAGTAGCTCACGCGGCTTCTGATAAGAGCCATAAATAAGGCCGCGGAACATGTGCAGGTACACCACCACGAAGAATGCGGAGGCCCCAGTGGAGTGCATATATCGGAGCAGCCAACCGTACTCGACATCACGCATGATGTATTCAACAGAGGCAAACGCGCCTTCCGCTGAAGGGACATAGTTCATRGTTAGCCAAATCCCGGTCAGAATTTGGTTAACCAGAACAATCATCGCGAGCACACCAAACATATACCAGAAGTTAAAGTTCTTCGGCATTGGGTACTCGGTCATGTGCTTGCGATAGGCATTCATCGCGGGAAGACGTTTCTCAACCCAGTTAGCAAAACTTTCCATTACGCAGCCCCCTCATCTTGTCCCACCAGCACTCGCTTGTCGTCCAAGTACATATAAGGTGGAACGACCAGGTTAAGTGGCGCAGGTACGTTTTGAAAGACGCGTCCTGCCATGTCAAATTTCGACCCATGACACGGACAAAAGAACCCGGCTTTCACCCCACTCACCTGCTCACTGAAGCTGTCTGGTAGATAGGTTGGTGAACAACCAAGATGGGTGCAGATACCAACCGCGACAAAAATTTCAGGTTTAATAGAGCGGAGCTGGTTGGTTGCATATTCCGGTTGTTGCGGCTGTGCTGATTGCGGATCGCGCAATTGGTCTTCAAAGCTTGAAAGCTCCTCAACCACGGCGTCGCTACGGCGCACAATCCACACAGGTTTTCCTCGCCACTCGACACGGATCATTTGTCCGTCTTGCAGCTTACTGATATCGACTTCGACCGGCGCGCCCGCCGCTTTGGCTTTCGCGCTTGGGTTCCATGACTTAATAAAAGGCACGGCAACTGCTACGGCCCCTAAACCGCCAACAACTGACGTCGTCGCAGTCAGGAAGCGGCGTCGGCCGGTATTCACTGGCGCATTGCTCATCCAACATTCTCCCATGTGCTCCCGCTTGGATTTTTATTTTGTCCTTTGCGTCCATGGAGCGTACGGCTTACTTAAAAACGAATATGTAATAACGGCTGACTGGGATCAGTTCGATTAAATCTTAGCTGCTATTACGTCGGCTAGATGATAGAGAAAACCCTACTTTTTGACAAGATAAAGCTACCTTTTTGTAACAAATGTGAGCTGTGTGCACAGAATTATGTAAAGGGTAATAAAAATGTTGGAAAGTGCGCGCTTATACACTGTTTTAAAAGGAAATAAAGGGGTATACCCTACCTTATTGCATCAGAAAAAATTGCATAAAAAAAGCCTGGCGTGAACACCAGGCTTTTTGTAGCAAATCTGACGATAATGTCGATTAACGCTTCGAGAACTGCGGGCTACGACGTGCTTTACGAAGACCCACTTTCTTACGCTCAACTTTACGCGCATCACGCGTCACAAAGCCAGCTGCACGTAGTGCAGGACGTAGTGACTCGTCATACTCCATCAAGGCACGAGTAATGCCGTGACGGATTGCGCCTGCTTGACCAGAGATACCACCACCAGAAACGGTGATGTACAGGTCAAGCTTCTCAGTCATTTCTACCAGCTCAAGTGGCTGACGAACAACCATGCGAGCGGTTTCACGACCGAAGTAAGTGTCGAGAGAACGCTTGTTGATCTCGATGTTGCCGCTACCCGGCTTGATGAAGACACGAGCTGCGGAGCTTTTGCGACGGCCGGTGCCGTAGTATTGTTCTGCCATTGCTTTATTCCTCTTAGATGTCTAGTACTTGCGGTTGTTGTGCCGCGTGCTTGTGCTCAGAACCTGCGTAAACTTTCAGTTTACGGTACATAGCACGACCTAGAGGACCGCGTGGCAACATACCTTTAACGGCTTTTTCAATCACCAGCTCAGGTTTTTGCGCGATCAGTTTTTCAAAGCTGATTGACTTGATGCCACCAATGTAGCCAGTGTGGCTGTAGTACATCTTGTCAGACTTTTTGCGGCCAGTTACAGCCACTTTTTCAGCGTTGATAACAACAATGTAGTCACCAGTGTCAACGTGAGGCGTGTACTCTGGCTTGTGCTTGCCACGCAGACGCGTTGCAATTTCAGTGGCCAGACGGCCTAGCGTTTTGCCTTCAGCGTCTACAACGAACCAGTCGCGTTTTACAGTTTCTGGTTTAGCAACGAAAGTTTTCATGCTAATAATTACCCGATTAATAAGTTTCACTTCAGGAGCCTAAGCTCCCACTGTTAAGCGTCCATACATCACCCCTTCGAGTGGTGGTACACCCGGCCAAAGCCTTTCAACAGTAACGGTGGGTCGCGAGATTATAGGGAAGAGTGGAGAAAAAATCACCTCCTTTTCGCAAAAAAATTCCGCCGTTTTTCTCAGTTGGTTATTGTTTGACTGTTCGCCAGCAGACAGCCTTAGGGCAAATGAGGCAATGCGAGATAGTCATGGCTTTGCATTTCAATCAGGCGTGACTGGCAACGCTTAAACTCAAACGCTAAACGGTCGCCATCATAGAGGCTATCGAGTGGCACCGCCGCTGAAATAATGAGTTTGACGCTACGCTCATAAAACTCGTCTACCAGCGCAATAAACCGACGCGCAGCATCGTCTTGTGTACTGTGTAATTGCGGCATGTCAGCGACTAATACCGTGTGATAAAGCCGCGCAATTTCCATGTAGTCGGTTTGACTGCGGGCGGACTGACACAGCTCAGCAAAACTAAAATGCGCCACGCCATCGCCACTTTCAATGGTATGTAGCGGGCGGTTATTTACGTCTATCACTTGGTCGCGCTGCCCCCCTTCCCCATTGAGTTTTTTGAAATACGCCTGCATCGTCTCGGTAGCGGTATCGCCAAGCGGGTGATAAAAAATAGCCGCTTGGGTCAGAGTACGCAGGCGATAATCAACGCCTGAGTCAACATTGACCACCTCACAGTGCTGGTTGATTAAGTCAATGGCGGGCATAAAGCGTGCGCGCTGTAACCCGTTCCAATACAGTTCATCAGGCACGATATTTGAGGTCGCAACCAAGGTGATCCCGCGGGCAAATAGCGCTTCCATCAGGGTCCCTAAGATCATGGCATCGGTAATGTCCGAGACAAAGAATTCGTCAAAACACAGCACGCGGGTTTCTTGTGCAAACTTATCGGCGATGTGCGGCAATGGATCCGCTTCGCCATCCAGTATTCTTAGCTCTTGATGTACCCGATGCATAAAGCGATGAAAGTGCATGCGCATTTTGTTATCAAAAGGGAGTGCGTGAAAAAACGTATCCATTAAATAGGTTTTCCCGCGTCCCACACCGCCCCAAAAGTATAGGCCTTTTACTGGGGTTACAGAGGCCGGTTCGCGCTTTCGCCAAGGCAACCAGCYGCGCTTTTCCGGCGTAGTGGAGGTTATAGGATGAGCGAGTAAACGGTGGTAGAGCTCATCAAGTTTCTCGACCGCCATACGTTGCGCGGGGTCTTCGATAAAATGGTGGTGGGTCAGATCGTTATTATAATGTTCTAAGGGCGTCATTCCTTGAAAGCCTCGTTGGTTATCGCCATCGTTTTCATAGTAACACGCGAGCAAGAAAGAGAAATACGCGCGCATAGGAGTACCACGTTCGTGAGCTGGCATGTATAGTGAACACACGTTTCATCTTGCTAAGCCACCAGCAGATGTACGATATTATTATACGTAGGCAAGTGATGTCGCTTGCCCTGACTGACTCCCGGACACCCAGGGTGTTCAGTCAATGTGAGAGCACAAGGAGCAGTTATGGCCTGGATTAATAGCCTGATCTTTCTCGTCATCGGTATCGCGGTGGGCTTTTTTATTGCCCGTATGACCACGCGCGATCTCAAACAACAAAAAAATATGAAAAGGGAGCTAGAAAAGTCACGTTACGAGCTTGAGCAATACCGCCAAGAGCTTGTGGATCACTTTGCGCAAAGTGCTGAACTGCTTGATACCTTATCGAAAGACTACAATAAGCTCTATCAACATATGGCCAAGACATCGTCGGATCTGATGCCTGACTTGCCCGATCAAGATAACCCCTTTGCCAAGCGTCTAGGGAAAATCACCAACCTAGAAGTAGATACCCCACCTCGTGACTATTCTGGCAGCGCCTCGGGCTTGTTAAAAAGCGACTAAGGCTCGCGCGCCAGCTAATCGAGGATTGAACTTTTTCAGATTGCCCCCACTCTCAATTTGTACGTCGACAATTGGAGTTAACCCATGATGAAAAAGTCTTTACTCGCAATTAGCGTCGCCGCGCTGACTCTTGGCGCGGCCTTTTCTCCTCTACCGAGCTATGCCGCCTTGCCTCAGGCGGTAAGCGGTGAAACCATGCCCAGTTTGGCGCCAATGTTAGAAAAAGTCTCACCAGCCGTGGTCAGTATTGCGGTGGAAGGCAACAAGGTGTCTAAGCAACGTATTCCTGATGCATTTCGGTTTTTCTTTGGTCCCAACGTTCCGTCTGAGCAAGTCCAAGAGCGCCCTTTTCGTGGTTTGGGATCGGGGGTGATTATTGATGCCGATAAAGGTTATATCGTGACCAACCATCATGTGATTGATGATGCGGATGAGATCCGTGTCCAACTCAAAGATGGCCGCGAATACGATGCAACCCTGATCGGCAGCGACGAAATGTCTGATATTGCCTTATTGCAGCTCGATGAGAATGCGAAAGATCTGACGCAAATTCCACTCGCTGATTCGGATCGTTTACGTGTTGGTGACTTTGCCGTTGCAATTGGTAACCCATTCGGGCTCGGACAAACYGTCACCTCGGGGATCATCTCAGCACTGGGGCGCAGTGGTTTGAACTTAGAAAACTTCGAGAACTTTATTCAAACCGATGCGGCGATCAACAGTGGCAACTCCGGCGGCGCGCTGGTCAATCTCAATGGTGAACTGATGGGGATCAACACCGCGATTTTGGGCCCGAACGGCGGCAATGTCGGGATTGGCTTTGCGATACCGGTGAATATGGCGAAAAGCTTGGTCGACCAAATCATCGAATATGGCTCGGTACGACGCGGCATGCTTGGCGTGACTGGCCGGGAATTGACCGCCGAGTTAGCCGATGCCTTTGGGCTCGCCACCCAGCACGGCGCCTTTGTTAGTCAGGTAATGCCTGACTCTGCCGCTGACGATGCTGGCCTCAAAGCCGGTGACATTATTGTCTCTGTCAACGGTAAGAGTATTCGCAGTTTTAGTGAGTTACGCGCCAAAATTGCGACGTTAGGGGCAGGTAAAACCGTTGAGCTCGGCGTGATTCGTGACGGTGAAAGTCTCGAGATGGAAACAACCCTTAAAGAAGCAGCTCAAACGCAAACCAAAGCGGATAACCTCCACACAGCTTTGGCTGGCGCAGAGTTGAAAAACCATGATGCGAAACCAGCAGGTGTCGAAGTTGCCACGATTGAAGAAGGCTCGCTTGCCGCTCGATATGGACTACGCGCGGGCGATGTCATTATTGGCGTCAATCGACACAAAGTAGAGAGCTTGGGCGATCTGCGCAAGCTGCTCGAGGATAATCCAGGTGTGCTCGCCCTTAATATTGTGCGTGATAACAGCTCGCTTTATCTCGTGATTCGATAAACCGGCGTCTATCCACACCTTCATTTTGATGCCTGCCACGTCGGCAGGCATTTTTATTGACTCATGGTTTTTTTATCCGCCCAAGACGGTGATGATTTCCACAACCCGACCTCACAATGCTATTCTCTAGCCTCGCTTTGTTTTGCTTGAGGATGGCATTGTTTATGCTGGCTTTACTTGTTCGTTCCGTGGTTATTGGCCTAGTCACGGCTGCCTTGCTATTAGTCGCGGTGYCTGATTTGCGCTCAGGCGTGTTATCCGAACTGTCTTTTATTGAAAGCGACGGCCAAGACACGGCAGAACTGGTGTCATTTAGCTATGCGGTCAAGCGCGCCTCACCGGCGGTCGTCAATATCTACACCCGTAATTATACCGGTAACGATAAATTAGAGCTTAATACCCAAGGATTAGGCTCAGGGGTGCTCATGAGCGCTAAAGGCTATATCGTCACCAACTATCATGTTGTCGCCGCAGCCGACCAAGTGATCGTCGCCTTGCAAGATGGGCGCATTTTCACGGCACAAACAGTGGGTAAAGATGAGCGTACGGATTTAGCCGTGCTTAAAATTCAAGCAGACAATCTCCCCGTGATCCCGGTCAATCAAAACTATCAACCCACGGTGGGCGATACCGTACTCGCCATCGGCAATCCGTATAATTTAGGGCAAACCACCACCTATGGCATCATTTCCGCTACCGGCCGGACCGGGATGAGCTTTTATGGTCGCCAGGATTTTCTCCAAACCGACGCGGCCATTAACAGAGGAAACTCTGGCGGGGCACTGGTAAACAGTCGCGGTGAGCTCGTCGGCATCAATACCGCCTCTTTTCAACAAGCAACCGACCTTGAAACCTATGGCATTTCCTTTGCGATCCCTTACCGTTTAACCGCAAAAATCATGAATAAACTGATTGCCGATGGCCGAGTGATCCGCGGCTATATTGGTATTGATGGCCGTGATGTAAACCCGGTGATGGCCCGATTATTAGATGCCGAGCAGCAACGTGGGGTCATGGTCGCTGGGCTTGATAAAGACGGACCTGCAGAAAAAGCGGGGATTCAGCCTCAAGATTTGATTATTCAAATTAACGACAAGCCGGTGCGCGGTGCACGCGGTGCGATGGATATGGTGACCGATACGCGTCCTGGCTCAACGCTTAACATTACGCTGATCAGAGACGGTGAAACCCTGACCTTGCCAGTCAAAGTGGGCGATGAAAGCCGGCAGCGTTAGCCAACGCATAGCGAAAATGGGCGCCCATAAAAAACGCCAGCCTGTGAGGGCTGGCGTTTTTTGTGTTAAGCAGGAAGGCCAATTAGCCTGCGATATCACTGGACTCGTTCGCTTCATCGGCGTCAATGCGCTCGATTTTAGCCCCTAAGGCCTGCAGTTTATCTTCGATACGCTCATAGCCTCTATCGATATGATAAATACGATCCACCAAGGTTTCGCCCTTTGCAATACAGCCGGCAATCACCAAGCTGGCAGAGGCGCGCAGATCCGTCGCCATCACTTGTGCCCCGCTTAGGCTATCGGTATCACCACAGATCACGGTATTGCCTTCAATCTCTGCATGAGCGCCCATACGTTGTAATTCCGGCACATGCATAAAGCGGTTTTCAAAGATGGTTTCAGTGATTATTCCAGTGCCTTTGGCCACCAAGTTCAGCAAGCTAAACTGAGCTTGCATATCGGTTGGAAAGCCCGGATGTGGCGCGGTACGCACGTTCACGGCTTTGAGCTCGCGGTCTGTCATGTCTAATTCGATAAAGTCATCACCCGTCACCACCTTGGCACCGGCTTCTTCCAACTTATGAAGGACCGCTTCGAGTAACTCTGGCGAGGTATGGCGACACACAATATGCCCACCAGACACCGCGGCCGCGACTAAGAAGGTACCGGTTTCAATGCGATCTGCCACCACGGTGTGCTTACCGCCGCCAAGACGCTCTACGCCTTCAATCTCAATGCGATCGGTGCCTGCTCCCGTGACGTTTGCCCCCAACATGTTGAGGAACTTGGCCGTATCGACAATTTCTGGCTCACGCGCCGCGTTTTCAATCACCGTGGTGCCTTGCGCTAACGTCGCCGCACTCATGATGGTGACTGTCGCACCGACGCTGACTTTGTCCATCACGATATGCGCGCCTTGCAAGCGGCCATCGACGGTTGCACGCACATAGCCCTCATCCAACGTGATGGTGGCACCGAGCTGTTCAAGGCCGTTAATGTGCAAATCCACGGGCCGCGCGCCAATTGCACAACCGCCAGGCAAAGACACTTCGCCTTTGCCGAAGCGAGCGACTAACGGCCCAAGTGCCCAAATAGACGCACGCATGGTTTTCACGAGATCATAAGGCGCACAGAGCTCAGTAATCTCACTGGCATCAACATGCACTGACCCGTTGCGACTCACCTTGGCCCCTAAGCGTGATAACAGGGCCATCGTCGTGTCAATATCGCGTAACTTAGGGACATTCGCGACTTCGACTGGCTCTTCAGCCAGTAATGAAGCAAATAAAATCGGGAGGGCGGCATTTTTTGCGCCAGAAATGGCCACATCACCTTTAAGCGGGCCATTGCCCGTCACTCGAAACTTTTGCATCATATCCTCTTACAACTGCATCAGCTTTTTATCGCGTGCCCACTCAGCCGGTGTCATCGCTTTAATGCTGACCGCATGAATATCATTACGCGCAATGTGATCCGTTAACGGACCATAGATCGTTTGTTGCTTTTTTACGCGTGACATACCGTCAAACATCTCTGCAACAGCGATGACCTCAAAGTGGCTGCCATCACCTTTCACATGCAGCTCGTCCACTGACTGAGCCTGTTCTGAAAAAGCGGCCTCTAAAATGGCTTTCACGTCGCTTGCTTCCACGTTTAAACTCCTTGTTGATGCTCCGCATCGTCAAAAAATGTGTCTAAATTACTCAGCGTTAACAATAGTTTTAGCTGTTCAGGCATCCCTTGATACCGTACCTGCTGTCCTTGATGACGCAGCGTACGATCAAGGTGGAGCAACATCGCCATTCCTGCTGAATCCACACGTGATAACGCACTTAAGTCTAACGTTAAGGCGTTATCGGTTGGGATCCATTGGTGACGCTGACGCCAAAAGGCAGGCACTGTGTCACGATCAAGCCGTCCTGACAAGTGATAGTGCTGCTCGCTGCCAGCCGTCAAGTTGACGCTCATGATGCATCCTGTTTTTGTTTATCTTCACGACGGATGGGCCGCTTGGCGATCTCTTTTAATTGTTCGACCACGGCATCAATACCATCACGACGCAGTGGTGTCTTCCACTCAGACTGCTTCGATTGGATCATACTGACCCCTTCAGCCGTCACGTCATACGCTTGCCAATTTCCTGTCCGCGTATTTTTACGTAAGCTAAAATCCAGACGAATAGGCGGACGTGATGCGTCAGTCATATCGACGCGAACTTTGACAATTTTATCATTCGGATCAATCGGTTTATCCTTTTGAACCTCAATGGTTTGGTCGTCATATTCGAGTAAAATCTGTGCATAGGAGGCAATCATGTACTCGGTGAAGGCCTCGGTAAATGCATCGCGCTGTTCAGGCGTTGCCTTGCGATAATACTGGGCGCCTAATATCAGCGACGCCGCATAGCGCGTATGGATATAAGGTAGGAGTTCGTCTTTGACGACATCACGTAATAAATCGGGATCAGCGCGGAGCAAGGTACGATCTTTGCGTATGCGCGAAAACGTATTCTCTGCGACTTGTTCAATCAGCTGATATGGGTTGGATTGGTCGACCGGCTCACTGGCCTGTACCGTCTGTCCAAGGCTGACTAACATCAAGCTCAGCGCCGAGCCTAATGCGATAAGTGTCTTTCTCATGCCATTTACTCCTTGTCACCCATACTGTAGAGGAACTGACCAATCAAATCTTCTAAGACAAGGGCCGACTTGGTGTCTTGGATTTTTTCTCCCGCCTCTAAATAGCCAATGCCGAGCGCTTCATCGACAAACCCTGGGGTAATACCGATATATTGCTCGCCCAGCAGCCCTGCAGTGTAGATCGACGCCGAGCTCGATTCCGGGAAACGTCCCGCTTCTTCACTGATTTGCAGTGTCACTTGTGGGACATAGGTGTCTGGATTGAGCGAAATATCCGTTACCTGGCCAACAGTAACGCCCCCCACTTTGATAGGGGAGCGCACTTTTAACCCACCAATATTGTCAAACTCAGCGGTGAGGGTGTAGGTGTCTGCCCGCCCCCAACGCTGAACATCGGCGACTTGAAACGCAAGGGCTAATAGCGCTGCAATCCCTGCGATCACAAAGCAGCCTACCCAAAATTCTGTTTTACGACTCTGTTGCATGATTAATTCCCAAACATGAGTGCAGTAAGGACAAAGTCTAAGCCGAGTACGGCCAGCGATGAATGTACCACAGTACGTGTGGTCGCGCGGCTGATCCCTTCCGAGGTTGGCGTGGCATCATAACCGTTAAAAAGTGCAATCCAGGTCACGGCGATAGCAAAAACGAGGCTTTTGATCAGCGCGTTACCCACATCGTAGCCAAGGTCGACCGATGCCTGCATCACCGACCAAAAGCTGCCATGATCAATGCCTTTCCAGTCTACCCCGACCAGCTCGCCGCCCCAAATCCCGACCAGCATAAAGATCACCGCCAGTAAGGGCATGGCGATGACGCCGGCCCAAAACCGGGGCGCAATGACACGACGCAGCGGATCAACCGCCATCATCTCTAAACTCGATAGCTGCTCGGTGGCTTTCATCAAGCCAATTTCAGCGGTCAGCGCGGATCCCGCCCGCCCAGCAAATAGCAGTGCTGTGACCACAGGGCCAAGCTCGCGCAGTAGCGATAAAGCAACCATTTGCCCAAGGCTGGTCTCGGCACCAAAGTCCGACAAGACTAAATACCCTTGCAGGCTTAATACCATGCCGATAAATAACCCGGAGACAATAATGATCGCGAGTGAGCGTACTCCGACAGAATAGAGTTGTTGAATAAGCAGTGGGAAAGTTTTACTCGGTTGAGGACGCCCCACCAGCGCACCGGTCATCACAAAGGTGGCGCGGCCCATTGACTCGGCCACACGCATGGTTCGACGACCCATGTCCGCGATTTGTGTTTTAATCACCGAAAATCTCCTGCTTTAACTCACCCGCGGGATAACGAAATGGCACGGGTCCATCAGCATGCCCTTCTAAAAACTGCTGCACCCAAGGGTCTGGATTATCTCGCAACGATTGCGGCGATCCACTGGCGATAATACGGCTATCGGCCAAAAGATACACTTTATCGGCAATGCTCATCACTTCAGGCACGTCATGTGAAACGACCACACACGTTAGCCCGAGTGCTTGGTTGAGTTGACGAATCAAGGTCACCAGCACGCCCATGGTAATGGGATCTTGTCCTACAAAGGGTTCATCAAACAAAATGAGCTCAGGATCAAGGGCAATTGAACGGGCCAGAGCCGCTCGACGGGCCATACCGCCTGAGAGATCGCTGGGCATTAATGCGGCAGCCCCTCTTAATCCCACCGCCTCAAGCTTTAGCATTACAATGGTATGAATCATGGATTCATCCAAGTCTGTGTGTTCGCGCAGCGGGAAGGCAACATTATCGAATACCGACATATCGGTAAACAGGGCGCCTGATTGGAAGAGCATACTCATGCGCTGGCGGACATCGAATAATTGGCGACGCCCTAGCGAGGGAATGGAGTGGCCATCAAAAATAATATCACCGGCGTCTGGCTTTAGCTGGCCAGCGATCAAGCGTAGTAACGTGGTTTTACCGATACCTGAGGGCCCCATAATGGCGGTGATTTGCCCACGTGGTACCTGTAAGTCGACATGATCAAAAATGCATCGGTCACCCCGTGAGAATGTCATCCCATTGATATCTATCAGGCTCTTTGCTGCCATGGCCGCATCTCATGGTTGGAAAGGAACAAAATGAAGTGGCTGATAATAAGGTGTCACCCCGCCTAACACAAGCCAGCTTGCGTATCGGGCCAAGCAGGACGTGACCCATCCGTGATAATAGCAGCCAAGAAACGGTTTATATGTCAAGACGAGGTCAATGTGCGCCCCTTGCCCTGTGACGCGCCTTAGCCGCGATATAAGCCTTGGCGACGATACCAGCCTTAGCTGCGATACAAACCTTAACCGTGGCGCAATCGTTAATCGCGAGCAGGCGGCCGTTTATCGGTAGCCGTTCCATGGCGGCAACATCAAGATGATCCTGTCACAGCAACCCGCTTCGTGGTGAACCATCTTTATCGTATCCGTAAGTCAGTGGATGGAAAATGCCGGGATTGATAACTCACATGGGGGCTTTTTGCTTCACATTTCCCCCTTTAACCGTCAGAATTGCCCCTCATTTGAACCAAATTCACAACGCAAAGGATAGGTGTCATGGTTATAGCGGTTGCCATACTCATTGTTGGACTCATCGTGCTGGTATGGAGTGCCGATCGACTGGTCTTTGGCGCGGCTGCAATCGCGAAAAACTACGGCGTTTCGCCTTTAATCATCGGCATGACGATTCTGGCCATGGGATCGTCGGCACCGGAAATGATGGTATCTGCCAACGCTGCCCTCGCCGATAAAACCGATACCGCAGTGGGGAACGTTTTAGGCTCAAATATCGCCAACATAGCGCTTATTATTGGTTTTACCGCGCTGATCAAGCCGCTGTCGATTGGGTCGACTATTATTCGCCGTGAACTGCCACTGATGCTTGGGGTCACCGTCCTCGCGGGGGCCTTGCTTTGGAATAATCATCTAGGGTTTTTCGAAGGGGTGGGACTGATCACACTGTTTGTGATCTTTATTTTAATGATGATTAAAATTGGTAAAGATTCAGGTGATTCCGACCCAATATTGGCCGATCAGCAGTCTGACATTCCTAATAATGTTAGCAACCTGAAAGCGGCGATATGGATTATTATCGGCTTGCCTTTACTGTTGCTGTCATCGGATCAAGTGGTCGACTCCGCGGTTACCATCGCTCAGTATTTTGGCATGAGTGATCTGGTGATTGGCTTGACCATTATCGCCATTGGCACCAGCCTTCCTGAGCTTGCCGCTTCGATTGCCGGCGTCATGAAGGGTGAAGATGATTTGGCGGTGGGTAATATCATCGGCTCGAATGTGTTTAATATTCTCGCGGTCATGGCCATTCCTGGGTTAATCAACCCCTCAGCGATCAGCGAATATGCCATGAGTCGTGATTATTATATTATGCTGGTGCTGTCTATTATGTTGCTGGTGTTTGCGTTGGGCAAATCACGCAGTATTAATCGCATCGAAGGCGCCGTTTTCTTACTTTGTTATATCGGTTACCAAAGTTACCTATTTATTAACGCTGCCGCCTAAACGGACACAATACAATGAGTGAATACAGTTTTGACTTTCGCCGCGCCGGGCTGGATGTCCTTAACATTGAGCAAGACGCGATTGCACAATTAAAAGCCGCCATTGATGATCGTTTTGAGGCGGCTTGCCAGCTGATGCTGAACGCCACCGGCAAAGTGGTGGTGATGGGAATGGGTAAGTCAGGCCATATTGGCAAAAAAATTGCTGCCACCCTCGCCAGCACTGGAACGCCTGCGTTTTTTGTCCATCCTGGCGAAGCAAGCCATGGTGATTTAGGCATGATCAACCAAGGCGATGTGGTGCTCGCGATCTCTAATTCCGGCGAGGCCGGTGAGATATTAACCTTGCTACCCGTGATTAAACGCTTGGGCATTCCGTTGGTCTGTATGACGGGCAATGCGCAATCTAGCATGGGGCAGTTAGCAAAAGTGAATCTCAACATTCATGTCCCGCAAGAAGCCTGCCCACTGGCATTAGCTCCTACCTCGAGCACCACTGCCACCTTAGTAATGGGCGATGCCCTTGCCATGGCCTTGATGCAAGCAAGGGGCTTTACCGCGAATGACTTTGCGCTTTCGCACCCGGGCGGTGCATTAGGACGCAAGCTGTTACTGCGCATCAGTGATTTGATGCATCAAGGCGCGCGTTTACCCGTGGTACCCGAAACAGCCACCGTGCGCGATGCTTTATTAGAAGTGTCTGAAAAGGGCTTGGGAATGACCGCTATCGTCGACGCTGAACAACAGCTGACCGGCATTTTTACCGACGGTGACTTACGCCGCTTGTTAGATATGCGAATTGATTTGCATACCACCACCATTGGCTCGGTGATGTCAAAAGGCCCGGTGACGATTGAGCCGGAGTTGCTCGCGGCAGAAGGACTTAAACTCATGGAAGAGCGAAAAATTAACGGGCTGTTGGTTGCCAAAGACGGCCAGCTGCTTGGCGCCCTTAACATGCATGACCTTTTAAAAGCCGGAGTGATCTAATGGCCTCTACCGTAATTGAAACGCTGTACGGCCCTATCGCCGCCGACGTATTCCAGCGTGCCGCTGCCATTCAATTACTCATCTGTGATATTGATGGGGTTTTTTCTGATGGTCGCGTCTATATGGGCAATCAAGGCGAAGAGCTCAAAGCATTCCATACCCGCGATGGCTACGGCATAAAATCATTGATGAACGCCGGGATTGAGGTTGCTGTCATTACAGGCCGCCAATCTCAGATCGTTGAGAACCGAATGCGCGCACTGGGTGTCAAACATGTGTATCAAGGCCAAAGCGACAAGTTAGCCGCGTACCAAGATTTATGCTCGCACTGTGATGTACTTCCCGCACACACAGCTTATATTGGTGACGATTTGATTGACTGGCCAGTGATGGAAAAAGTGGGGCTGTCTTGTTGCGTCGCAGATGGCCACCCACTGCTAAAATCGCGTGCTGATCATGTCACCCACATTCGTGGTGGGTTTGGCGCGGTGAGAGAGGTCTGTGATTTGCTGCTAGAAGCCCGTGGCGAGCTCGATCAACACAAAGGTTTGAGTGTATGACTCGGCGGCTAGGCCTGCTTTTACTGATCGTGCTTTGTGCACTCAGCGGCTATTACCTATTGGCCCAGCACCGTTGGCAAAAGGTGCAACAGGTCACCCCTGATGCAGAAAAGCCTTTGTTTACCGGCGAAGACATTGAAACGGTGCAGTATACTGCTGACGGTGTGCGTAGTTATACCGTTGAAGCCAAGCATCTTGAGCACTACGCCAAAATCGATGAGACCCATTTTAATGAGCCTGTACTTTGGACCTATAAAGACGGCCAAGATGAAGAGTGGCGTGTGAGCGCAAACTACGCCGTTTTATCGGACGAGCACCTGCTCACTATGACGGGCAATGTCCGTATTTTTAATTTACTGCCGAATGCACAAATTGATTCGGTAACCACCGACTCTGTGACCTTAAACCTCACAACACGAGATTTTTGGTCCGATAGTCCTACCACCATCACGGGCACCCGTTTTCAAACCACAGGAAAACGCGTGAAGGGCAACTTCGGTAGCCACCAGATGGAATTGTTAGACGATGTTAAAGGCCGATATGAAACGACCCCTCGTTAAAGCACTAGCAGGTGCGATGTTGCTATTTTCGCACTACTCACTAGCGCTGAGTAGCGACACCGAGCAACCTATTCACATTCAATCTGAAAGTCAGCATTTGGACATGGCCACCAATACGGTGACCTTCACACAAGATGTCGTGCTCACCCAAGGCAGTATTAAAATCTTGGCCGATAAACTGATCGTTATCCGCCCGGAGGGGAAGGATGGCAGCGAAACCATCGAAGCCTATGGTAAACCGGCAACCTTTGAGCAAACCATGGATGACGGCAAACAGATTCATGGCGAAGCGAACAAACTGCGTTATGAAGTCGGTAATGAATATCTCAAAATGTCGACCAATGCGATGCTCGAGCAAAGTGGCAACCAGGTAGAGGGCAATGTGATCACCTACGAAATCGACAAACAACAATTGGTTGCCGAGAGTGATAGCAACAAACGGGTCACCACGATTTTACAGCCGACAAGTAAAAAAAATTCATCCAATAACGATTCATCTGAGTCAGACGCGGAATAAGAGGCCACATGGCAACACTGACAGCGGCCAACTTGGCAAAAAGTTATAAAGGGCGAAAGGTCGTCGCCGATGTAAGCTTGGAAGTGAAATCCGGTGAAATCGTCGGTCTGCTTGGCCCGAATGGTGCAGGCAAAACCACCTCATTTTATATGATTGTGGGTTTAGTGGCCCGTGATGAGGGGGCGATTTATATCGATGATAAAGACATCAGCATTCAACCCATGCACAATCGCTCTCGCTTGGGGATTGGTTACTTACCGCAAGAAGCGTCGATATTTCGTAAACTCAGCGTCTACGATAATCTCATGGCGGTGCTACAAACGCGTAAATCCTTGACGAAAGAAGAGCGTCAGGACAAAGCCGAAGACTTGTTAGACGAGTTTAATATCCAACATATTCGTGACAGCTTAGGCATGGCGCTTTCTGGGGGCGAACGCCGACGGGTTGAAATTGCGCGCGCCCTCGCCGCGAACCCTAAATTTATTTTGCTTGATGAGCCCTTCGCTGGGGTTGACCCGATTTCGGTTATCGATATAAAAAAAATCATTGAACACTTACGTGACCGTGGTCTCGGTGTGCTCATCACTGATCACAATGTACGCGAGACGCTCAGTGTCTGTGAGCACGCTTACATTGTCAGCCAAGGTCACTTGATTGCACACGGCACGCCTGATGAGGTGCTCAATGATGATCACGTTAAACGGGTTTACTTGGGCGATCAGTTCAAATTGTAGGATCGGCTCACGCTAAAAAATGCCAATCAAGGCTATAGTTAAATAAAGCGCTTGCTCTGTCGACCAGAGCAAGCGTTTTTAACCTCTTTGGTCGTTGAAAAAGGAAAGGTGTAAAGCCTCTATGAAACCCACGCTTCAGCTTAAGCTTGGACAACAACTCGCAATGACACCGCAACTGCAACAGGCGATTCGTCTGTTGCAGCTGTCGACGTTGGATTTGCAACAAGAGATCCAAGAAGCGTTGGAATCCAACCCTCTATTGGAACATGACGAAGGCCAAGAGCAAGACACGGATCAAAGTGATAGTCAGCGCGATCAGCATGCGACCTCACAAGAAACGGCAACCGCCAGTGCCGATACCATGGAAACATCCGATGCGTTCGAAAAAAACGAAATGCCGGATGATCTCCCAGTTGATACGACATGGGACCACTTATACTCTGCTGGCACCGGCAATACCGGTGTGGGTGGATATGATGATCAGCCCGTTTATCAAGGGGAAACCACGCAGACGCTATATGACTATTTAAAATGGCAGCTTGAGCTCACGCCATTTTCCGAAAACGATCACGTGATTGCCATGGCTATCATTGATGCGGTGGATGACCAAGGCTATCTCTCAGTCAGTACCGAGGATATTTTAGATAGCCTCGGCAGTGATGATATTGAACTGGATGAAGTTGAAGCGGTGCTTAAACGCGTCCAGCACTTTGATCCTCTGGGGATTGCAGCGCGTTCACTGCAAGAATGTTTAATGCTGCAATTGGCCACCTATGATGACAATACGCCCTGGTTGGCAGACGCGCGCAAGATCTTGACCGAGCATATGGACTTACTGGCCAATCGCGATTATCGCCAACTCATGCGAGAAACCCGTCTAAAAGAGCCGGAGCTTAAAGCGGTGATGCAGCTCATCCACAGTTTAGAGCCTCGCCCGGGTAACTTAATTGTCACCAACGAAGCTGAGTACGTGGTCCCTGATGTATCCGTGTTTAAACACCAAGGCCAATGGGTGGTACAAATTAACCCAGATAGTGTGCCTAAACTGAAAGTGAACGAGCAATATGCCGCTTACGGACGCAATGGCTGCAGTGCATCTGATGGCCAATTTATTCGTTCACACTTACAAGAAGCAAAATGGCTGATTAAGAGCTTGGAAAGCCGCAATGACACCTTACTTAAGGTGACGCGCTGTATCGTTGAGCACCAACATGACTTTTTTGAATACGGCGAGGAGGCCATGAAGCCCATGGTCTTGAATGATATTGCCCTTGATGTGGATATGCACGAGTCGACCATTTCCCGTGTCACCACACAAAAATATATGCATACGCCTCGCGGTATTTTCGAGCTGAAATACTTTTTCTCTAGCCATGTGAGTACCGACAATGGCGGTGAATGCTCATCGACGGCGATTCGGGCCTTCATAAAAAAATTGGTCGCTGACGAGCCGGCAAACAAGCCACTCAGTGATAGCAAGATTGCCGCATTGCTGGCCGAGCAAGGCATTAAAGTTGCAAGACGGACCATTGCCAAGTACCGAGAGTCACTTGGCATTGCGCCGTCAAACCAGCGCAAGCGTCTATTGTAGACGCCTCAACAGAAGGAAAATGTGTATGCAAATCAACCTGACTGGACAGTCTGTCGACATCACGCCACCATTGCGCGAGTATGTGGAAACCAAATTTGCTAAACTCGAGCGCTTTTTCGAGCACATTAACAATGTCCATGTTGTACTGAATGTTCAAAAGCTTGACCAAATCGCAGAGGCAACGCTCCATGTAAATAACGGCGAGCTCCATGCGAAAGCACAGTCGCAAGACATGTATGCGGCCATTGACGGGTTGACCGATAAACTGGTTAAACAACTGAGTAAACACAAAGAAAAGCTCAAACAGCATTAGGCTATGGAACTTAAAGATGTACTTTCAGTGGACTGCACGCGTAGTGCTGTCCACTGCTCCAGCAAAAAACGCGCCCTGGAAATTATTAGTCAGGTTGCTGCGGATAAACTGGGCACTAACGCGCAAAAATTGTTTGAATGCATGCTAAGCCGTGAAAAACTCGGCACCACAGGCATTGGCGCGGGGATTGCTATCCCACATGGGCGAACACTTGAGAGCCAACAGGCTATCGGGGTGTTGTTGCAATGTGCGGAACCTATCGAGTTTGATGCAGTCGATAAACGTCCGGTGGATTTACTATTCGCGTTACTGGTACCCGATGAGCAATGTAAGGTGCACTTACAAACCCTTTCGAGCATTGCGGAGAAGCTGAACGATAAACAGCTATGTCGTCAACTTCGCAGTGCTGACTCAGACCAAGAGCTCTACAACATTATTACGCAATAAGCCATCAGGCTAACGGGGAACATTATGATGCTAAAAATTGTCAGTGGCCGCTCTGGCTCAGGCAAGTCAGTGGCGCTAAGGGTACTCGAGGATCTTGGCTACTATTGCGTCGACAATTTACCCGTTAACTTGCTGCGTGACTTTGTCGTGTCACAAGATGACGCCGACGCCAAAATCGCGGTGAGTTTAGATATCCGTAACCTTCCGAATGCGAAAGAGCCGATCGCGGATACCTTAGAGGCATTACGACAAATCTGCGATGTGACACTTTATTATTTGGATGCGGATGACAAGGATCTGATCAAACGATTCAGTGAAACACGGCGTTTGCATCCGTTATCGCGACATAATTTGTCGCTTGAGCAAGCGATCCAAGCCGAAAAGCAACAGATGGCACCGATAAAAGCTCATGCCGATCGCGTTATCAACACATCCGGGCTCTCTATCCACGATTTGAGTGAATCTGTGCGTGCATTGGTGCTAGGCCGCACCAGCAGCGATCTTGTCATGGTGTTTGAATCGTTCGGCTTCAAGCATGGCTTGCCCGCCGATGCCGATTATGTGTTTGATGTTCGCTTTTTACCCAACCCGCATTGGGAGCCCACGTTACGCCCCCATACTGGCTTAGAAAAACCCGTCCGCATGTTTCTTGCCGCTCAGCCAGATGTCGCAATGGTAATCGCGCAAATTAAGGGCTTTTTAGAGTCTTGGCTCCCGGCGCTTAAAAATAACAACCGCAGTTATGTGACCGTAGCAATCGGCTGTACCGGTGGTAAACATCGCTCTGTCTATGTTGCCCAGTACTTATCTGATTATTTTCATGAGTTAGGCGAACAGGTGCAAATCCGTCATCGCACGTTGGAGCAACAAGGATGACCACCTTGTCAGCACAGGTCTGTGTCCGTAATCGCCTTGGCCTCCATGCCCGCGCCGCGATAAAGCTGGTTGAGTTAGTGCAAGACTATGATGCGCAAGTCACCCTACAAACCGACACTAAGTCCGCCAATGCAGACAGTGTGATGGCGATGCTGATGCTCGAATCAGCACAAGGCGAAACGATCACAGTGTCGGTCGATGGCCCCCAGTCAGCGTTAGCCCTAGATGCAGTCAAAGCGTTATTTGATGCGGGATTTGACGAAGACACGGTCACCTCCCACGCCACGACGTAAGCCTGTGCGTTCATCACCCACAACTCCCGCCTTCAACCGATTTGTCATGAGACAGATCCCCCTGATTGGGTTAGAATTTTAGTCATTGCATTTGGGGGAGTGACCGATGGCAGAGTCAACAGAACAAGAACAAAGTAACCAAACCCACCAACGTCTCCAAGAAGTCACTCAACTCCTTGAGCAAGGGATGTTCGTACGCGTACGTCGCATGCTTGAGGACATGGAGCCGGAAGATACCGCCCACCTGCTAGAAGCATCGCCGCCAAAAGGGCGTCTTGTTCTGTGGCAATTAACCGATCCAGAGGATCAGGGGGAAATCCTTGATGAGCTCTCGGAGGACGTCAAAGATGGCATCATGGTTCGGATGGCGCCCGATCAGCTTGCGGCAGCCACCGAGGGCATGGAGACCGATGATGTCGCCTACTTGCTGCGCAGCTTGCCTCAGGACGTTTCTCAAGATGTGCTAGCGCAAATGGATGCCCAAGATAGGACGCGGGTGCAACAAGCCCTTTCCTATCCTGAGGAGTCTGCAGGCGGGATCATGAACACCGACGTCGTCACCATTCGTGATGATGTCACCGTGGACGTGGTCTTACGCTATTTGCGCATGCGCGGTGAGTTACCCGATACCACCGATACCTTGTACGTGATTGATCCCAATGGCCGATTAATCGGTAATTTGCCTATCAGTGCCCTCTTGGTGAATCAGCCGGATGTCGCCATTGCTGACATCATGGAGGATCCTGATGAAGCGATCAGCGTCACCATGGATGATGGCGATGTCGCCCATTTGTTTGAGCGTCGTAACTGGGTTTCCGCCCCTGTTGTCGACGAGCGTAATCACCTCGTCGGTCGGATTACCATTGATGATGTCGTCGATATTATTCGTGAAGATGCCGAGCATTCGATGATGAGTATGGCAGGCTTGGATGACGAAGAAGACACCTTTGCCCCCGCGTTTAAAAGTGCACGTCGTCGTAGCATTTGGCTTGGGATCAATGTGCTCGCCGCCCTAACCGCGGCGTCCGTCTCTAATATGTTTGAAGGCACCCTGGATAAAATGGCGGCAATCGCTGTTTTAATGACCATCGTCCCTTCTATGGGTGGTGTAGCGGGTAACCAAACGGTCGCACTGGTGATCCGAGGGCTTGCCGTCGGCCATATCGGTGATTCCAACACCCGCTGGTTACTGGCCAAAGAAGCCACCGTGGGGTTGATGAACGGGCTGATTTGGTCCGCTATTATTGGTGGCATTGTGGTGGTTTGGAAAGGCAGTATTGAGTTAGGGTTAATTATTTCCGGTGCAATGCTGGTCAACCTATTTATCGCGGGCATTGCTGGGGTCGCAATACCGACATTGCTGAAAAAATACAATATCGATCCGGCGTTAGCGGGCGGCATGGCGCTCACCACCATCACCGATGTGGTCGGCTTGCTTGCCTTTTTAGGCTTGGCGACGCTGTTTATTACTTAACGAGCAGATAAGGTTAATCGGCCACGATGTGTGGGGTTGGCCCACGAGAAAAATCACGACAATAAACCCAAAAAAAGGCGAGCCACTGGCTCGCCTTTTTGTTATTACACTAAACCGCTGCTGTGCCAAACAGCTGTTACACTTAACCGCTGTCCGCTAAACAGGTATCACCTTATTCGTCCAAGAAGCTGCGCAGTGTTTCTGAGCGGCTTGGATGACGAAGTTTACGGAGCGCTTTCGCCTCAATCTGACGAATACGCTCACGAGTCACATCAAACTGTTTACCCACTTCTTCCAGCGTATGGTCAGTATTCATTTCAATACCAAAGCGCATACGCAGTACTTTCGCTTCGCGTGGCGTAAGACCGGCTAAGACATCATTGGTTGCCATCTTAAGGTTGTGCGACGTCGCCGAATCCATAGGCAGTTCCAACGTGGTATCTTCGATAAAATCACCTAAGTGTGAATCTTCATCATCACCAATCGGTGTTTCCATCGAGATCGGCTCTTTGGCAATTTTCAGCACTTTGCGGATTTTATCTTCTGGCATCAGCATCCGCTCTGCTAATTCTTCCGGTAACGGCTCGCGGCCCATTTCCTGCAGCATTTGGCGCGAAATACGGTTGAGCTTGTTGATGGTCTCAATCATATGCACCGGAATACGAATGGTCCGTGCTTGGTCTGCAATCGAGCGTGTGATCGCCTGACGAATCCACCAAGTCGCATAGGTTGAGAATTTATAACCACGGCGGTATTCGAACTTATCCACCGCTTTCATCAAGCCAATGTTACCTTCTTGAATCAGATCCAAGAATTGTAAGCCACGGTTGGTGTATTTTTTCGCAATCGAAATCACCAAACGCAAGTTCGCCTCAACCATTTCTTTCTTGGCACGGCGTGCTTTCGCTTCACCAATGGACATGCGACGGCTAATATCTTTGATACGGTCGACCGACAGGCCGGTTTCGTCTTCGATAATTTTTAGCTTCTGCACACAACGGCGTAGGTCTTCTTCGTAACGTGCGACACGCTCTGCGTAAGGCTTGCCTGAATTAAGTGCTTGGTCAATCCATGCATCCGACGACTCGTTACCGCCAAACAGTTGAACAAAGGTTTTCTTCGGCATTTTCGCCTGATCGACACAAAGACGCATCACCAAACGCTCTTGGGTGCGAACCTTGTCCATGGTCTGACGCATGTCTTTTACCAAACGATCAAACTGTTTGGGGATCAGACGAAACTGTTTAAATGTCTCAGACAATTCTTCGATCGATGATTTAGTGCGGTCATCATAACGCCCGTACTTCTGAATCGCAGTTTCCATTGCCGAATAAGTACGACGCAATTCGCTGAACTTCTCACGTGCGAGTTCAGGATCGATACCGACATCTTCCTCACTCTCATCGTCTTCGTCGCTATCGTCTTTGTCGTCGTCTTCATCTTCGTCATCCAGCTCTTTTTCACTGAGCTCGGAGCCGATATGGGTCGCGGTCGGGGCGATATTGTCTTGTTCGGGATCGATAAACCCCGAAATGATGTCGGTTAAGCGAAGCTCTTCGGCTTCAACTTTGTCGAATTGATCAAGCAGTGAAGCAATCGAGGCCGGATATTCCGCCACCGAACACTGCACCTGATTGATGCCATCTTCGATACGCTTGGCAATATCGATCTCGCCCTCACGGGTCAACAGCTCGACCGTCCCCATTTCACGCATATACATGCGAACGGGATCCGTGGTGCGGCCAATCTCGCTCTCCACACTCGATAGAGCTGCCGCCGCAGCTTCTGCTGCATCTTCGTCGGCCACGGTTTCTGACATCATTAACTCATCGGCATCTGGCGCGGCTTCCACCACTTGAATGCCCATGTCATTAATCATCTGAATGATGTCTTCTATTTGGTCGGAATCGACAATGTCTTCCGGGAGGTGGTCATTAACTTCGGCATAGGTCAGATAGCCTTGCTCCTTGCCTTTTGCGACAAGCAACTTTAGCTGTGACTGCGGATTTTGATCCATAGACGATATCCAACTTCGGGTCTGAGTGAAGAATTTAGTATGCGGAAACGCAAACCGCCAATTTTAACAAATGTCACCTTTGCTGGCTACTTTCTAAACGGACTGGCTCTGTATAAGTAGCATCAGTTCCCGCTTCTCTTCGACTGATAAGCCGACGGTATTTGACTTCGCTTGCAACTTGGCTATTTGTTGTTCGACACACTGGGCGAGTATTCTATCCAGTGAATCGCAAAAAAGTTCTGACGCATTTTCATCGTCAACATGTAGGTCCCAGCCAGCCAAACGGGCTAACAAGGCTTCTTGTTTGGTTCCCCGCCAGTGCTCTAGCAACTGGCCGGTGGTGATATGGGGGCGCTGTCGACAGATCTCAAGGATCGGGTTTAACAACGCTAACCCGGGTAAATCAATGGTGTCTGCCGAGGGTAACGGCGGCACTTCTTGACCAAGCATGGGGTACTGCACCAATAAGGCAATCACCTCACGCATGGGTGTACGCTTAATGTCAGGCTGACCATGGACCTTAACAGGTTGTCCTTGCCGGCTGATTAGCGTATCCAACTGGTGATCATCCATAATACCGAGCTTTTGCCCCAACGTATTACGTAAATAAAGACGTAACGTATCACCCGGCACTTTCTCAATCAGTGGCACGGCCAAGTTAGCTAGCTTGGCTTTGCCCTCTCGGCTACTGGTATCCACCTGCTTGAGCAAGGTATTAAACATAAAGGTCGATAAGCTTTGCGACTCGCTTAAGCGCTGCTCAAAACCTTCTTTCCCTTCTTGGCGAATCATGGAGTCAGGATCATCGCCATCGGGCAAAAACATAAACTTCAGCTGCCGACCATCATGAATATAAGGCAGGGCTTGCTCCATCGCACGCCATGCCGCATCACGACCGGCACGATCACCATCGTAGCAACACAGTATAGTACTGGTTTGCCGGAACAGGGTTTGAATATGTTCACCTGTGGTGGAGGTCCCCAATGAGGCAACCGCATAGTCAATGCCAAATTGCGCCAACGCCACCACATCCATGTAGCCTTCAACCACCAAAATACGTTCGGGATGGCGATAAGACTGCATCACCTCATACAAACCATACAACTCACGACCTTTATGAAAGATCGGGGTTTCAGGTGAGTTAAGGTATTTAGGCGTGCCATCTCCCAATACCCGGCCACCAAAACCAATCACACGACCACGTCGATCGCGAATCGGGAACATAATGCGGCCACGAAAACGGTCATAAGTATGGCCATTGTCATTTTCAATCAGCATCCCTGCCGTTAACAGTTGCTGCTGATCGGCTTGGCTGCGCCCAAAACGTCGCTTAATCGTATCCCATTGGTCAGGAACGAACCCGACACCAAACTGTTTTACCACTTCTCCGGATAATCCGCGCTGTTTGAGATAATCGATGGCCACTTGCCCAGCATCGGTGCGTAATTCACCGCTGTAGGTACGCGCAATGGCTTCCATCATCTCGTAGATTTGGCGCTTATCATCACTTGGCATGCTGGGCCGTGCGGAACCCCCCGACGACTGCTCGCGAGGTACCTCTAAACCCAGACCACTGGCTAGCTCTTCGATCGCTTCCGGAAATTCGAGCCGTTCGAATTCCATCATAAAGTCAATCGCATTGCCGTGCACACCACATCCGAAGCAGTGATAAAACTGCTTATCCTGGCTCACACTGAATGAGGGGGTTTTCTCGTTATGGAACGGGCAACAGGCACTATAGTTTTTGCCTTTTTTCTTGAGCTTGACCCGTGCATCTATGATCTCAACGATGTCGAGACGTGAAAGCAAGTCATCAATGAATGCGCGCGGGATTCTGCCTGCCATAACCTGAAATTTATAAGGAGAGAAGCAAACAAGCCGCGCCGTCCATAATGGAAAGCACGGCTTGTTATAAAGTGAGGAATATCTAGCCTAGGTGCGCTTTGACACGCTGGCTTACTTTCCCCATATCAGCACGGCCCTGTACTTGGGGTTTTAATACCCCCATGACGTTGCCCATGTCTTGCATTGACGAGGCACCCGTTGTTTCAACGGCTGCTTTCACCAATGCGTCGACGTCGTCATCGCTCAGAGGCTGGGGTAGAAATTCTTCTATCACCGCGATCTCAGCAAGCTCTACATCGGCAAGGTCGTCACGACCGGCTGCTTGGTACTGGGCTACGGAATCACGGCGCTGCTTTACATTTTTGGTCAACACAGCCAGGATTTCATCATCGCTTAGCGATTGACGCGTATCCACTTCTTGCTGCTTGATTGCTGCCATTACCAGACGAAGCGTACCGAGGCGCGCTTTGTCTTTTTGTTTCATCGCCGTTTTTTGCGCGTCTTTTAGACGTTCAAGCAATTCCATAGCATTTTCCTGAATCTATCGTTATTAGTACATACGTACGCGGCGTTGGTTTTCGCGTGCCAACTTTTTCAGGTGACGCTTTTGAGCAGCGGCTTTAGCGCGTTTGCGAACGGTAGTTGGCTTTTCATAGTTCTCACGACGGCGAACTTCAGAAAGAATACCTGCTTTTTCACAAGAGCGCTTAAAGCGACGCAGTGCTACGTCAAATGGTTCGTTTTCACGTACTTTAACTACTGGCATGTGCCTTTCACCTCGGGGGTTGTCAGTTACTGCTGGCGAACAATTGGCCAGCCTTGATTAAAAATGGTGCGAAATTCTAATCCGAAGAAGGGGTGAATGTAAAGCGCATCTAGCGAATTACTTCTAAGCCATGTAAGATTGCGCGCACGGTCAGTCTATTCTGACCCTCTCTTCTCCGCTTCGATCATCACATTATATCATGTGGGCAATGATCTTAAATACACAATCTATCGGCTGTTAACCTGAGGTTATGATGCGCATTTTAGGCATAGAGACATCTTGTGACGAAACCGGCGTTGCGATCTACGACGATCAGGCAGGGCTTTTGTCACACCAACTTTACAGTCAGGTAAAACTGCATGCCGATTATGGCGGCGTTGTTCCCGAGCTGGCCTCACGCGATCATGTCAAAAAGACCTTGCCCTTAATTAAAGCGGCCATGGCGCAAGCGAACCTTACGCCCGACCAACTCGATGGCATCGCCTATACTGCCGGCCCAGGTTTAGTGGGTGCGTTACTGGTAGGATCCACCATTGGCCGCAGTCTTGCGTATGCATGGCAAGTGCCCGCTGTGGGTGTCCACCATATGGAAGGTCATTTACTCGCGCCCATGCTTGAAGACAATCCGCCCGCTTTTCCTTTTGTCGCCTTGCTGGTGTCAGGCGGCCACACCTTATTAGTAGAGGTGAAAGGCATTGGCCAATACCGTATTTTAGGTGAATCGATTGATGATGCTGCCGGTGAGGCGTTTGATAAAACCGCGAAACTGATGAATCTCGATTACCCGGGTGGCCCATTACTGTCTAAACTCGCCGAAAAAGGCACCCATGGCCGCTTTACCTTTCCGCGTCCGATGACTGACCGCCCAGGGTTAGATTTCAGCTTTTCCGGCCTCAAGACCTTCGCGGCGAACACCATTGCCGCCAACGACACCGATGATCAAACACGAGCAGACATTGCCTATGCATTCCAAGATGCAGTCGTCGATACGCTGGCGATTAAGTGTAAACGCGCCTTAGACCAATGTGGCCTGAATCGTTTGGTGGTTGCCGGTGGAGTCAGTGCTAATCGTTATCTACGTGAAAAGCTCGATGTGCTGACCAAAAAACGTGGCGGCGATGTATTCTATCCTCGCCCTGAATTTTGCACCGATAATGGCGCGATGATCGCCTACGCGGGCATGCAGCGACTTAAAAACGGTGAGCATATGGGACTCGGGGTTAAAGCTCAGCCTCGTTGGCCACTAGACACACTCGCGGCTGTTGATAGTGAACAGACAGACTCATGACATAACGCGATAAACCCGTGGTGCATCAATACGTCGCACCCTAATAAGTCGCACCATCGCGAAAAATAGTGCAATCACCCCCAAAAGGCAGCCATCGGCTGTCTTTTTTGATTTAGGCACGGTGGTATCGCGCTCTGCGTATCGCGCTCTATCGCTCTCGCCGCCACCAACGAAGTAAAACAGGCTTTTCTTCTCCATCCAATAACCGTCGGATATTGTCGTAATGGCGAAATAAAATCAGGCAAGAAAGCATGGCCACCGGCATGGTAAATTGCGGCTTAATCCACCAGGTAAACAGCGGGGCGACAATCGCGGTGACGATCGCGCTTAATGACGAATAGCCGGTTAAGACCAAGACTAGCCCCCAAGTGGCGACCAGCAATCCAGTGAGACTTAACCCGATCGGTGCCATTGCGCCGAGCGCGGTAGCAACCCCTTTCCCGCCTCGAAAATGAAAAAACACCGGATAAATATGACCAAGGCATGCAGCAATCGCGATTAGCCCCAATAAAAAAGGATTGATCCCGATTAAGTAACTAAGCCACACCGGGATCGTGCCTTTGAGCATGTCGCATAACAGCACCAGTGCCGCCGCAAACCGTCCACCGAGCCGATAAACATTGGTCGCGCCTGGATTTTTAGACCCCTGATCTCTGGGATCGGGTAAGCCAAAGGCACGACAAACCAGGACGGCACTGGAAACAGAGCCGAGTAAGTAGGCAGCGATGATGATGGCAATGGCCAGTGCAGTCATGTGAAATCCCTAGAGTTTGTGCCGCATTCGTTGCTATAGTGCGCCCACGTTCATCGATAAACCTATCATGGATCGGAACGTATCACGTATCCATCTGTCAATGGACACATCCAATGATACGAACTTTCTTACCACAGTGGTATCCGACCTGTCACGGAGTGTGAAAAAACATGGATTCCGTATTCATAGAACAACTCGACGTGTACACCACTATCGGTGTTTACGATTGGGAACAAACCATCCAGCAAAAGTTGGTGTTCGATATTGAAATGGCGCACGACAATCGCCCTGCGGCCCAACAGGATGACGTCACCCTTGCGCTTGATTATGCTAGCGTCAGTGACGCCGTTATTGCCCACGTTCAAGCCAGCCGCTGCGCACTCATCGAGCGCGTCGCCGAAGAGGTTGCGAGCCTGATCCAATCTCAATTTGGCGTGCCTTGGGTGAAAATCCGCGTCGCCAAACCCGGCGCTGTGGCGCCCGCACAGTCTGTAGGCGTTGTTATAGAGCGAGGCACACGGTGACACAAGCATTAGTCAGTATCGGCTCGAACATTGAGCGCGATTTTCATATTGAAGCGGCCGTTCACGCTCTGCGTCAACTCGATCCACAGTGTCGGTTTTCTCGCATTTTTGAAGCCGAGCCGGTCGGGTTTAAAGGCCCTAACTTTTATAATCTCATTGCCGAACTTCATACCGCCCAGCCATTAGAGACCTTTTGGCAGGCCATCCGCGATATCGAACGGCAGCATGGCCGTCAGCGTGATGACATTAAGTATCGCGATCGTACCTTGGATATCGACTTACTCACCTTTGGTGATCACTGTCAACCCAGTGGCCCTACCTTACCCCGCAACGATATCTATAAATTTGCTTTTACCCTTTGGCCGCTCGCCGAACTGTGTCCAACACAAGCGGTGCCGGGAGATGGTCGTACCTTCGCTCAACTTTGGCAGGCATTTGACCAGCACCAACCACTATGGCCTATTGATACGCCGGCCTATTTGAAGGATCAATCATCATCATGAGCCTATTCGAAGCCTTCTTTTTAGCCTTGATTCAGGGACTGACTGAGTTTCTTCCCATTTCCAGCTCCGCGCACCTGATCCTTCCTTCCCAGTTATTTGGTTGGGCCGATCAAGGGTTAGCGTTTGATGTGGCTGTGCATGTGGGCACGTTGGCGGCAGTCATCGGCTATTTTCGCCATGAAGTCCGGAATTTACTCGGCGCGTTTTTCGCATCCTTAGCAGGAAAACACAGCCGCGATAGTCAATTAGCTTGGATGATCGTCTTAGCGACTATCCCCGCTTGTCTTGCCGGGCTGTTCCTAAAAGACTTGATAGAGTTGTACTTACGCTCGGTATGGGTGATCGCAGCCACTACCTTGATATTTGGCGCCCTATTGTGGTGGGCCGATCGTCACGCGCGGCTTGCCAATGACGAATACCAAACCACCCAGTCGCGGGCATGGTTGATTGGTATCGCACAAGCGCTGGCATTAATCCCAGGGACATCTCGCTCTGGCGCGACCATCACCGCCGCCTTAATGCTGGGCTACACACGCGAAGCCGCGGCACGATTCTCGTTTTTGATGTCGATTCCAATCATCACTCTGGCGGGTTCCTACCTCGGTTTGCAACTGGCAACGAGTCCTGAGCCGGTTGCGTTAGAGCCAATCGGTGTGGGCGTGTTGGTTTCGTTTGTCAGTGCATATGCCTGTATCCACGCGTTTTTGAAATTGGTCACGCGCGTGGGAATGCTCCCTTTTGTTATCTATCGTTTGGTACTCGGCGCGGTCTTAATCGCTTTTATCGCCGGATAAAACAGGCACCGCTGAGTAAAATAGGCGGCACTGCCGAGTAAAAAAACCAAGCACGAGAGCGCTCGTGCTTGGTTTATTTTTTTGCCTCGGCTTTTTTACCTCGTCCTAATTGCAGCGCTACGTCCTGATTGCAGAGGGTCGTGGTCGAGTGGCTAAAACACCTTACTCGCCAGCCACCTTCATTGAATCAATAATGATCGACCCGGTTTGAATCTGACTACGGGTTTCAATGTCAGTGCCGATGGCGACGATATTGGCAAACATGTCATTCAAGTTACCCGCAATGGTGATCCCACTGACTGGGTACTGTATTTCGCCCTTTTCCACCCAAAAACCAGCGGCACCGCGTGAGTAATCGCCGGTGACTGGGTTAACACCTTGCCCCATCAGTTCGGTAACCAGCAATCCGGTTCCTAATGTTTTAAGCATGGCATCCGTATCTTGGCCTGTGTGGCTCACGTACCAGTTATGAATCCCGCCGGCATGACCTGTGGGTGCCATATCTAGCTTACGGGCGGCATAACTGGTCGCTAGGTAGGTTTTCAAGATCCCTTGCTCAATAATGCGTCTGTCTTGTGTGATCACCCCTTCGCTATCAAACGGCGCACTGGCGGCCCCTTTACGCACATGGGGCAATTCATTAATAGTGAGCCAATGCGGAAATATCTGCTCGTCCTTTTTGTCTAATAAGAACGAGGATTTGCGGTACAGTGCCGATCCGCTAATCGCCATGACCAAATGACCAAACAACCCCGTTGCGACACTACGATCGAACATCACGGGCACTTGGCATGTCGAGACACTGCGCGGGTTCAAACGGGCAACCGCATGTTTGGCCGCTTCAACCCCGACAAATGCAGGGGTCCATAAATCAGCTTTGTCACGCGCCACTGTGTAGCTCATGTCACGCTCCATACCGCCCTCGCTTTGCGCAATCACCGAGCAGCTTAGCGCCTGTTGACTTGACGGATAGCTCCCGAGCATACCGTGGCTATTGCCATATACTCGGATCCCATAGTGACTGTCATAGCTGGCACCATCACTGAACTTGATTCGGCTGTCATGATTCAGAGCTGCTTGCTCAGCTTCAATCGCCAATGCCGCGGCGGTATCCGGTTCGGGCTCATCCGGATAAAACAAGTCCAAATCCGGGTAGTCGAACGCCATCAAGTCTTTCGGCGCCGGACCACCAAAGGGATCGGGCGAGGTATAGCTCGCGATTTCTAACGCGGCTTCGACCGTTTTAGCTATCGCTTTTTCAGATAAATCGGTGGTGGAGGCGCTGCCTTTACGCTGATCGCGATACACGGTGATGCCGAGCGCACCATCTTGATTAAATTCAACGTTTTCGACTTCGCCCATTCGCGAGCTTACACTGATGCCGGTACTTTTGGTGATAGCGACTTCGGCTTGTTCACTTCGCGCCGACGCCATATCTAGCGCACGACTTACCGCTTGGCGAAGCTGCTGCTCTTGTTCAGCGACCTGTTGTTTCACACTCATAGTTGACCTTTTTGATTCGCATTCGAGTTCGACATCGTGAGCTCAGCGAGGCTATGATAAAAAAGCCCGCGTTTGGGCGCGTTTCTTGTTAACATACGTGTCATTGCACATTCTCACTGAGGTTGAACATGGGCCGTAAAAATAAACCCGCTCCCTGGGAGGAAGAGGAAGAAATCATCTGGGTTAGCAAGTCCGAGATGAAGCGCGATATGCTTGCTTTACAATCGCTCGGCGAAGCGCTGGTTAAACTCAAACCCGCGGTATTAGAAAAATTCCCGCTTGATGACAACTTGCTCTCTGCGATTCTCGACGCACAACGTTTAAAAAACGAAGCCCGTCGACGCCAGCTCCAGTACGTGGGCAAATTGATGCGATCGCGCGACCCTGAACCGATACAAGCAGCGCTCGATAAGTTGCAGAACAAACATGCTCAACATAGCATGGCGCTACAAAAAATTGAGCAGCTACGCGATCGTATTATCGATCAGGGCGATAGTGCGATTAGTGATGCGCTCTTACAGTATCCTGATGCTGACCGTCAGCGTTTACGCCAGTTGGCACGTCAGGCTCAAAAAGAGCAACAGCAAAATAAGCCGCCCAAGGCCTATCGCGAGATCTTCCAATATCTCAAAGGCTTTTACGACCAAAGCCTATAAAACAATACGCCAGTGCCTCGCACTGGCGTAGATTGGTTAAGATTCGGTACCACCGACGGTCATCGCATCTAATTTCAATGTCGGTTGCCCAACACCAACAGGCACGCTTTGCCCGGCTTTCCCGCAAACTCCAACGCCAGGATCAATCGCCAGATCATTGCCCACCATCGATACCTGCTGCATGGCTTCAACACCACTGCCAATTAAGGTCGCGCCTTTCACCGGAGTAGTGATTTCACCCTTTTCAATCAGATAAGCTTCTGACGTGGAGAATACAAATTTCCCCGAGGTGATATCGACCTGCCCGCCGCCAAAGTTCGGCGCATATAAGCCTCGCTCAACACTGGCAATGATCGATTCAGGGGTACTGTCTCCACCTAACATATAGGTATTGGTCATGCGTGGCATCGGCAAGTGTGCATAAGACTCGCGACGACCATTCCCGGTGGGCGCCACACCCATGAGTTTGGCATTATGCTTATCTTGCATATAGCCTTTGAGTACGCCATTTTCGACCAATACATTGTACTGGCCTGGCACCCCTTCATCATCGATGCTCAGCGAGCCGCGACGATCATTCATGGTGCCGTCATCAACGATGGTACACAGAGGAGAGGTTACTTGCTCACCAAGGCTACCGGTAAATACCGATGACTCTTTGCGGTTAAAGTCTCCTTCTAACCCGTGACCGACCGCTTCATGCAGCAACACGCCCGGCCAACCTGCGCCCAACACCACGGGCATCGTCCCTGCTGGTGCCGCGTCTGCACGAAGGTTGACCAGCGCGAGACGGATAGCTTCATCAGCAAATTGCAACGCGCGCGACTTACCCGCCTGCTCGTGCAAAAAGACCTCGTAACCATAGCGGCCACCGCCACCAGCACTGCCGCGCTCACGACGACCATCTTGCTCAACTAACACTGAGACCGATAAGCGCACCAAAGGACGAATGTCGGCACCATAGGTACCGTCCGTCGCTGCAATCAGCACTTGCTCATACAAGCCGTTTAAACTGACATTCACTTCTTTGACGCGTGGCTCTTTAGCACGAATATAGCTATCGATTTCTTTTAATAAATCAATTTTCTGCTCACGCGTCAGGCTTCCCAGCGGATCAATGGGCCCATAGTAAGGGGTCGCTTGGACGGCACGAAAGGCGCTGACCTTACCGTGTCCACCCACAGGTGCAATGCCCCGCGCCGCAGTCGCACTTTGCATCAGCGCATCAATGGTAAGTTGATCCGAATAGGCGAAGCCGGTTTTTTCTCCGCTAATTGCTCTGACACCAACACCACGGTCGATATTAAAGGAGCCGTCTTTAATAATGCTGTCTTCCAGCGCTAACGATTCATGCCAAGTGGATTGGAAGAAAATATCGCCATAGTCAATCTGGCGACCGCTTAAGTGCGCCAGCGTCGCATGAAGCTGCGACTCACTCACGCCCGCCGGGCGCAGTAAGGTTTCTTCGACCTGTTCCAGACTCATTCGCTTACTCTTGGTTGTGGCCGCCGAGCTGGCAGCCGAAAGAAAAAGATAACGCGCCGAGGGTGCGCTATTTCAGTTGGCTTTGCAACCGGGTATGAGACAGTACGGGCATCTTGCCCCGAATGGATTCACTGACACTAAAATCAAGCTCTGCCCACGTCACCCCGGGTTCACGCCCCAGGGATGTGACCACTTGCCCCCAGGGATCAATAATCATCGAGTGCCCCCAGGTTTGCCGGCCTTTACTGTGCTCGCCACACTGGCCTGCGGCAATAATCCAACACTGGGTTTCAATTGCCCGAGCGCGTAGCAGGGGCTCCCAATGCGCTTGACCGGTCACGCGGGTAAAAGCTGCCGGCACGGTGATGACGTCGGCCCCTTGCGCGCGTAGCGCTTGGTACAAAGGCGCGAACCGTAGATCGTAACAAATGCTCAACCCTAGGCAACCGAAGGGCGTATTCACCGTCGACAGTTGGTCGCCCGCGGCAAAGTAATCTGATTCTCGATACCGGCCATGCGCATCAGCCACCTCGACATCAAACAAATGTAATTTATCGTAGCTGCCCCGAAGATGCCCGGCATTATCGAACACTAAACTGGTACTGCTCAGCAGCCCGTTGTCATTTTGGATGGGAAAAGCGCCCACTACTAACCAAAGGTCGTACTGGTGCGCCAACTCGGCAAGCTGTTGCTGTAACGGGCCATGGCCCAATCGTTCAGCATGACGTTGATAATCACGTTTCCCGCCAAACACTAACGCATTTTCTGGGGTCAGCACCAGTTTCACGCCTTGATCACTGAGTCGGTGCAAACTGGCTTGCAGTGTCTTCATGTTATGGGCGGGATCGGCACTGGATGTCATTTGGATAACACCGGCTTTCATCATGCTCACTCCTTGGCTTTTTCTGCCTGCTCGCGCAATCGTTCAGTCGCTTCGGGGGGAAGGGCTAACGCTTCTTGGTTACGCGACACTTCCCGAATATCTGGTGTGCCAATAGAACCTGTCACCTGGTAGCGTACTTGGGTAAACACATCCATCACCGGAGAAATTGCTGTCGTCACCGCGAGTACATACAGCGCGGTTTGCGGCGTAACCGCAAAGGCACTTAATACCGGGATCCCTGAGGTAATATCCGGCGTAAAACGCACATCCGCATTGACTTGGTTTTCCACTAAATTGGCAATACCTTTGATAACCATATCACCGGCAATGCCATCCATGCGGATATTATCGGTGACCAAGACGCCATTTGTGATTACGGCCCGCCCCGTGATGTCATCAAACGCCAGCCCATCGTTAAACACGCCCGAGAAATCGAGCTGAATTTTACGCAAAATAGAATCTAAGCTAAATAACCCTAACAGTTTGCCCGCGCCACCAACACCACTGATATAACCGTCTTGGATATCCGCACTTACCTCGCCATTGAGGCTGGATATATCAGCTTGCCAAGGTAAACCGGCATAATTCAGTGCGGCTTGGGTGGTAAAGCTTGCATCTTGGATCCCACCACTGACGCCAAATCGTCCCATGAGATCCGAGGTACTTTCGCCACCCAGTGCTAACGTCAATGCGGTTTGATGACGCCCTTGTTTATCTATCCGCCAATGCCCATTGGCCGCTGCATGATTATTGCCGCTTTTTACCGTCAGTGACGACAGTGTTAGCTGCTGATCGTGTTTATTGACAACGGCCTCGACACGTCCCAGTCGATACCCTTCTAACCAAAGATCATCAATCGTAAGGCGTGATGGTGGAATGGCGGCCAGTAAGGCTTTGTCTACAGCCGTGGCTTGGGGATCCACAGGCTGAAAGAGTGGTGCGTCGGTAGGTTGGGTCTGGTCGGACGGCTGTCGATTGATATGCCAGTGATCAATATCGACAGCTAAACGACCTTCTATTGGCCAGTTTGCTTGTCCGCTTAGCTCCTGACTGCCGACCAGCACATGCCATCCCTTCGCTTTTTGACGCGCGGCCACTGATAAGTCATGAAAAGCGAGCTTCCCGGCCGAAAGTTGATCGACTTTGACATTCACACGTTGCGGTATCGGTAAGCCAGGGTATTGATGTTGCCGATCCGGCCATGCTTGCCGCACGTGTTTCCACACTGCGTGCCATGCGTCTACATCCAAGCGTGCAAGTGCCAGATCAAAGCGGTGACCGCGAGTGGCGAGGAGTGTGGGTTGTTTATCGCCAACTTGCCACTGACTGGACACAAATTCTGGGGTCGCACCTTGGGTATTAATTCGTGCTTGATAATTCACATTTGGCAACTGTACGCGCCCCGTTAACCCTTCACGGTTACCGCTTGCTTCTATATGCGCCTGCCCTTTTTGCCAGCGCGGTTTGTGAAGCGGCGCAGGCAGCGTTGATTGCAGTGGTGTCGTATCGACATCAATGCCGAGCTGGTAGTCAAACCCCGTATCATGAAGGGTAAGATCGAGCCCAGCCTGCCAACGTGCGCCACCAGAAAGGTAAGGCTTGAGCGGCAGCGATAACTGGTTCAGCAATGGCACTATGTCCCAATCCGCCTCGATACCTACATCCAACTGATAGCCGGCAGAGGCAGCTTCGCCCGTAAGATCTAAGTTGATAGCTTGCCCCAGCCACTGAGCACTCATCGATTGGGCCGTGATGCCATCGTCGTCAAACGCCAGTGCCCCCGAGACATTGTCCAAGGCCATAGCAGGCGTTTGAATCCTGACTTGGTTGCCCGCAAAGTCCACTTTGCCGGTTGCATGAGGTTGCTCACCATCAAGCGGGATCGATAAACCTAACTGCGCATTGACTAATCCGTCGACGTTGATATGAGTTAAGGCGGCACCGACCGTATCCACTAATGGGGTGGCCAGCATATAGCGGTGCACCGCGTCTCCTGTCGCCGAGAGCGAGGCCTTGAGTTCAAGGCGACTGTCTGCCTCGGTCATGTCCACAATGTTTGCCTGAACCTGACGACTGACGGCATCGTTTAAGCGAACATGATCACCCTCAATCGTCAGGCCTGCGTTGTCGAATAAGAGTGTCGCATCAAGCTCTGTCAGCGTCGGCCAGGCGGTATCAAAGCTAAATGCCCCATTGCGCAGCGGCACTTTGGCTTGAAAAATACCATCATGCTCACGGTATGGAAAACTATCTAGGGCACCAAACCAAAGGATTTCACTGCCCTCGGCTTGGCCTCCTTGAATGGCACGTGATAAATATCCGGTCAGTGATTCAGGCAGGGCGCGCGTTGGCAAATAACGCCACGTTTGTCCGGCATCGGTCACATCGGCATGGGCGTAAAGCGCAAGAAATGGCGCTCCCTGCTTGGGAATATCGAGACGAAAGGCGCCGGTTCCGTGAACATCTGCACTGGTGACCGCTGCCTTTTCGCTCCAAATCGATACGCCTTGGTTCGTCTGTTGCCAATTGAGGGTGAGCTGACCTTGTTCAAGTGGCAAAGGTGCTTGAAAAAAGTCGCCGTATGGCAGCGACTGCGCGCCAAGTTCAAGCTGTGCCTGACCACGTCCTTCCTCGCCAGATAGGGTAGCATTTAAGCCATGAAACGCCGGAAAATACCCCCAGCGTTCGGCCGACACCTCGGTCAGTGTCGCTTGATAGCGTAGCGGCATTGTCGGTTGTTTGCTCAATGCGAGGGATTTAACCTGGCCCGCCGGTGCCAGCGTCGCCGCTATACGGTGCTGTTGTTCCGACTGACTGACCAAGCCGAGTAAAGGCTGTAATAAGGCAATATCCAAGTCGGCCGCATTGAGACGCCAACGCTCGTTCGTTCCTTGCCATGACAGCCGAGAAATCGCAGGGGCTGTGGTGGCATTTTGCTTCACCCATATGCCGTCCGTATCCACGCGCCACGCGCGTTTGCCTTCTGCGGTCAGTTGGACCTGGCTATCTTTCACCGCCCAGGTTTTTGCCTCTTCCGCACTGTCATGCCATTTAAGCGCGAGATCATCAATCGATAACAACGCATCACGGAGTTGGCCGCGTTCCACGCGCACCCAGGCTTGGGCATCTAAACGCGCCGCATCAATGGTCACTGAGGGCGTCAATGTTTGCGTGAGCCACGGCGCGAGATCCATCGCTTCACTGGCAAGATAAAAATCGCCAGTCAGGGTGTCGACGCCGTGGGTTTCAGTGAAAGCGGCTTTAACACGTACGGCTTCTAACTGGGTTCCTTTCACCCCAATTCGCGCTTGTACCTGATGTTGTCCTGCTTGATTACGCCAAAAGAGATCCTTGATAGTTAATACTTCTGTTTCAAGCGATGGGGTCACCAGGATGACTTTGGCGTTCGGTATCGAGAATTGGCCCAAACGGGCAAGGAAGAGATCTTCAAGCCGGGCACGCACATTGGTACCCGTGTCTTTTTCTGGCAATTGACCGGTATCCAGCACCAGGCCATCGAGTGTTACATGAGAAAAAACCGGTTGCCAACGCATCAGTGTCGCGGAGACATCAAGCTGTAAATCAATATGCTGAGCCATCAAAAGCGCCGATCCATTATCGCTCGTCGCTAGAGAGACATTTTTTAATGTCAGTGAAGGGGTCAAATTACGCCACTGCCCGGCAATGCCCTCAAGTTGCGCACTGAACCCCGTCTGCTCAGACACCCATTGCCGTAACGGCGCTTGCAAAAGCTCAACATTGGGCAATAGAAAGCGCAAACCGCCTATCAATAAGGCGGTGATGACTATCATGCTGATCACGCTGGTTATTAACCAGCTGACACTTTTTCTCACCCAAGCCATGGCTTACATCATTACTACGTCAAACTGTTCTTGTGTATACAAAGGCTCTGACTTCACTTTGACTTGCTTACTAATAAATATTTCCAATTCAGCCACAAGGTGAGAGTCTTCGCCGGCAAGGGCTTCAATGACTGCCGGCGCGGCATAGACAACAAACTTATCCGCATCATAGGTACGATTGACCCGAGTAATTTCTCGCAGCACCTCATAACAGACGGTTTCCACGGTTTTGACCGAGCCACGCCCGTCACACGTCGGACACCCGCCACACAGCACGTGTTCGATGCTTTCTCGTGTCCGCTTACGGGTCATTTCGACCAAGCCTAACTGGGTAAAGCCATTAATGTTGGTTTTTACTCTGTCTTGGCTCAATGCCTGCTCAAGCGAGTGCAGCACACGACGGCGATGCTCATCCGTGCTCATATCGATAAAGTCGATAATGATGATCCCGCCCAGATTTCTCATCCGAAGCTGACGTGCAATAGCGCGAGTGGCTTCAATGTTGGTATTAAAAATGGTTTCATCGAGGTTGCGGCGTCCAACAAAGGCGCCGGTATTAATGTCGATGGTGGTCATCGCTTCCGTCTGGTCGATGATCAGGTAGCCGCCCGATTTTAGCTGTACTTTACGCTCTAACGATCGTTGAATTTCGTTTTCCGTGTCATACATATCAAAGATGGGCGCTTGTCCGTCGTAATACGCCAACTTATCGGCTAATTCAGGCACAAATTCGGAGGTAAACTCTTGTAGCTTTTCATAGGCCTGTTTGGAATCGACCCGAATCAAGTCTAACTCAGTGCCGACAAAGTCACGGACAATGCGCTGCGCCAACGCAAGCTCGCCATACAGCATGGACTTGGTTTTATATCGGGCGCGTCGCTCTAATACCTTGTTCCATAATCGCTTTAAAAAGGCGGCATCTTGCGCCATTTCATTATCTGTTGCGCCCTCAGCGGCCGTGCGAATAATAAAGCCACCCAGCTCGTCACAATACTCACTGACGATGCTTTTTAGGCGTTTGCGCTCATATTCGCTCTCGATCCGTTGCGATACGCCCACATGGGCAGCGCCAGGCATGAAAACCAGATAGCGCGAGGGCAAGGTAATGTCAGTGGTTAAACGCGCGCCTTTTGTGCCTAGCGGATCTTTCACCACCTGCACCACAATATCTTGCCCTTGACGGACAAGTTCGGAGATATCGCGAACTTGAAATTGCTGTTTCTCGTTTTCTGATACGCATTCGGTATGAGGAACAATATCAGAGGCGTGTAAAAACGCGGCCTTCTCTAAGCCAATATCGACAAAGGCTGCCTGCATTCCAGGCAAAACACGACTGACCTTACCTTTGTAGATATTGCCTACAATTCCGCGTTTCGCTTCACGTTCTATGTGAATTTCTTGGAGGTTGCCCCCCTCTACCATCGCCACCCTCGTTTCACTGGGTGTGACGTTTATTAACAGTTCCGCACTCATGGTTTCCCCGATGTCTCAAAAGTGGGGCCTAGCGCCACTCGTTGGTGCGCTCAGACCGAAAATTGTTTGAGCAGTTGCTCGGTTTCATACAGTGGCAAACCAACGACGGCGTGGTAGCTTCCATCGATACGGGTCACAAACTTACCGCCCAATCCTTGAATCGCGTATGCACCGGCTTTATCCGCGGGCTCCCCCGACTGCCAATAAGCATCAATCATCTTATCCGTCAGTGAACAAAACCAGACTTTGGTGGTGACAACGGTGGTGACTTGCTTGATGGCATTTGCCACTGTCACGGCCGTCATCACTTGATGCTCTCGCCCAGACAGCTGTTTAAGCATCCGGGTTGCATCGGCTTGATCTATCGGCTTTTCCAGTACTTGGTCACCATCAACCACAATGGTATCCGCGCCAAGTACCGGGATGTGCCCACCCGTTTGTATCACGCCGGCTCGCGCTTTATCTTGCGACAAGCGTGAGACATAGGCATAGGGCGATTCGCTCGCGTTTTGTTTTTCCTCTACATCGATGACGACACGGGAAAAGTTGACGCCCATTTCGGTGAGCAGTTCATGGCGTCGAGGCGATCCCGAGGCCAGGTATAAATCACAATGCATAGTCCCTCGCTAACGAATGGCAAACCGACGGCGTAACCGGCGCAATAGTAAGAACACCCAGGGCCACAGTATAAAGTTAAGCACACCCGCCCAAAGCTGTTCAGGATTAAACTGTACGTTAGAGACTAAATACTCCGCCCAGAACTCGATCAATTTTCCAGCCAAGGTCAGTAAAGACAGTAAAAGCGCTTGGTGCCAATAGGACATATTGCGCAGTAATTGAAAATTAAGCGCGACAATATATATCAAAATGGCCATGGTCATCCCCCGAACGCCCAAGGTGGAGCCCAACATCAGATCCCATAACAGCCCGACTACTAACGCTGTCCCCACATTCACTCGATGTGGTAACGCCAGAACCCAGTAAAATGCGACGAGCAAGACCCAAGAAGGACGAAAAGGCGCCAGTTCACCGGGCCAAGGAGCGGCCTGCAAAATCAACGCAACCATGAAGGAGAGCCAAATAACCAATTGGCCACGAAATGTCACATTTGCCATTATGGTGATTCTCCCTCGCTACCTGACGACGGCGTAGAGTCAGATGACGGGTTTTCTTGCTCAGATGACGATTGACTCATAGGCCGATCGGAGGGCGCATTATCGGCTTTTTCTGGGGTTGGCCAGACTAAAAGAAGATAACGTAACCGATCGAATTTTACTGCGGTTGTCGCGGTGACTTGCGCAAAGGGACGTTTATTATCAAACGAGAATTCTGTCACCGTGCCCACCGGATAGCCTTCAGGAAAGACGCCGCCAAGCCCGGATGTCACTAATTTATCACCCACTTTAATATCCGTGCTACTCGGAATATTATCCAAACCGATATAGGCGGTGGTCCCACGGCCAGACGCTATCACGCGAATATCATTGCGCATCACTTGAACTGGCACCGCATGAGTAGGATCAGTGAGTAACAAGACACGGCTATTATGCGCACCGACATAAGCAACCTGTCCGACGACCCCGTGTTCATTGATCACTGGCTGCCCTTCATACACGCCATTGGTGCGTCCTTTATCGAGCATCACTTGGTGTTTATAGGGATCAGAATCGACCGCCATCACTTCAGCGACCATTTTTCGTTCATCACGAATAAACGACGATCCGAGTAGCTCACGTAAGCGTTGATTTTCGCGCTCTGTCTGTGCCAATAGAAGCTGATCACTTTCGAGCTGCAACACTTGTTTGCGTAAAGCGCGATTTTCAGCCACTACACGTTGATGAGCGCGAAACTGCATCACTAATTCATCAAGGGTGTCACGAGGCACATTCGATGCATACTGAAGCGGTGCAACCAAGGTGTTGAGGAAATAGCGGACCCCAGCAAAAGCATCAAGACGACTATCAGCCAGCATAAGGCTGACTGATAGTAGAAGCGCGAAAAACAGGCGTAATTGCAGAGACGGTCCTCTGCCAAACATAGGTTTCATAATGAAAACAACCTGTTTGTTGGCAACGTCACGTTAATCTTCGCTAAAAAGATCGCCGCCATGCATATCGATCATCTCAAGCGCTTTACCCCCACCCCGTGCAACACAGGTCAGTGGATCTTCCGCCACAACCACCGGAATCCCCGTTTCTTCGGTCAGTAAACGATCGAGATCGCGCAGAAGAGCGCCGCCGCCGGTAATCACCATGCCGCGCTCGGAGATATCGGACGCAAGCTCTGGTGGGCACTGCTCTAACGCCACCATCACTGCCGAAACGATACCGCTCAGCGGCTCTTGTAGCGCTTCCAAGATTTCGTTGGAGTTTAGCGTAAAGCTACGTGGCACACCTTCAGCAAGGTTACGACCGCGAACTTCAATTTCGCGCACTTCATCGCCCGGATAGGCTGAACCAATCTCGTGCTTAATGCGCTCTGCCGTCGCTTCACCAATCAAGCTGCCATAGTTACGGCGAACATAATTGATAATGGACTCGTCAAAACGGTCACCACCAATACGCACTGATGAGGAATAAACCACACCATTAAGCGAGATGACCGCCACTTCGGTGGTACCACCACCGATATCAATCACCATCGAACCGGTCGCCTCGGAAACCGGCAGGCCAGCGCCAATCGCCGCGGCCATCGGTTCGTCAATCAGATAAACTTCACGCGCACCCGCGCCCACGGCTGATTCGCGAATGGCACGGCGTTCAACTTGGGTAGAACCACAAGGCACCGCCACTAGCACTCGTGGGCTCGGACGCATGTAGCTATGATCATGCACAGACTTAATAAAGTGTTGTAACAYTTTTTCGGTGACATAAAAGTCAGCAATGACGCCGTCTTTCATCGGGCGGATCGCGGCAATATTACCTGGCGTTCTACCCAGCATTTGCTTCGCATCATGACCCACAGCAGCCACACTCTTAGCAGAACCCGCGCGGTCTTGACGAATAGCGACAACAGACGGCTCATCCAGAACAATGCCCTGTTCTTTTACATAAATCAGTGTATTGGCGGTTCCCAAATCAATCGATAGATCGTTGGAAAACATCCCGCGAAGTTTCTTAAACATGATGGTCAGTTAATCCTGCAAGCTGTGAAATCAGACAAATTGAGCTAAATGTATCAACGCGCACGGTAAGCAGCAAGATACGGTGCTTTAAACCTGAATGAGATCTGTGTTTTTTTTCAATGCGCTGTCATTTTGATGATTTTTCCATCAAAAACGCATCATTCCCTTTGTTTTTCTGCCGCGGGTGACTGGCATGATTCACCGATCACCAACGTCGTGGACGCTTGTTGTGAAGCCGTTGCCTCCTGATACATCAAATAACACGCGGGCGCTGGCTGCTCATGGAACAACCAAATAAAGTCAACGCGGTTTTGTTCAGGGTATCGTCGTATCTGCCAACGTGTGGTGTCCTGCAGCGCGCTCACTAACTTAGGCAGCGCACTGATTTGGGGATAGCCATATGTTACGCCTATGTCGATACCGTCGACGGTCAGTGATTGAGCAGGCTGATCGGTGATTTTCTCGGCTTTCGCCAAGGCATACGTCCGTGTCGAGGCACTATCAATACCACTTTTTAACCCTTTCAACGCTGACACATTCGCATCGGCTTCATAATCATAGAACTTAGGTACCGCAATGACGACAAGAACTGACAAAATACTGACTAATAATACGGCTTCTAACCATCCACGTCCCTGTTGAAGTGCTTTTTTTTCCCTAAGCGTCATCGTTTCCCCCAGCGGCGTCGCTTTTTCTGGGCAGGATGCGGTGACATTTCGGCACCCAGCAAACGCCCTTGCCCACCTGCCACACCAAGATCTTTCACCACGGACCACTCCTCATTCGTTTCCACACCGACGGCCAGCACTTCCGTGCTGGTTGCTTCACAAGCGCCCAACACACTGCGCAAATACAGCTGGTTTTCAGGGCGTTGGTGAATATTGCGGACCAGGCTACGATGCAGCTTGATATAAGCCGGTTGAATATCTTTTACGTAGTGAGTGCTCACTATCGTTCTGCCTGCTTGGTCAACGACAAGTCGGCACCCTAACGCGGCAATCATTCGTAAGCAAGGTCGCGCGGCATCAAAGTGCGAGACTAAAGCGCCCTCCGAGACTTCCACCAGCAGTCGATTTAATGTACTGCGTGGAGTTTGTAGCAAGGCATCACGCAGCCAAATCACAAATTCGCGCTGACATAGTGAGTATGCACTAACATTCACCGCATAGTTATCAATATAATCACGCGTTTTTAGCCACCATAACGCACGTCCTACGGTAGCCTTGTCGAAAGTAACATCCATGCCGACCCACTCGACCCCGGGCCAAAAGCGCGATGCTTTTAACACTTTACCTTTTTCGTCTTTAATTCGGCCCAAAAGTTCATAATGGAGACGGGTTTTGCCATCTCGTGCAAACACGGGTTGGCGGTAGAGCATGGGGCCTTCACCCGCCATTACCGACTCGAGTAAGGTTCGCCAACGTACACTGCCGCGTTTATCCAAACGGCTGAGTTGTTTATCAAACTGTGACCAGCCATTTTGTCCTGTTAGCTCCGCCGCTTTTAGCGCTCGCTCAGCTTCATCCATTAATCGGCCACGCCGCTCCCCCGCGCCAAAAGAAGTCATGCCCAAATGAAACCAGTTATCTTTATCCAACGCCTCTGACGGCGTCAGTTTATCTAAAGCGTTGGTGATTTGCGCCAAGAAAGGATGCACTTCATCCCCTGCCTGGTTGACCAATAGGATGGCAAAATCAGACGCAAAGTAACGCGCAAGCACGGCATCGGGAAAACGCTGAGTCGCATTAGAGAGCACGTTACCGATAGCTTGAATCAAGTGATCCGCGGCCTCTTGACCATGTTGCGCGACCAACTCATCCCAGTCGGCAACACGGACTAAAATAACACTGCCTTGACTCGCATCATCGGTCGCCAGTGTATGCAGCCGGTTATCAAACATCACGCGGTTCGCGGCTCCCGTTAGCTGATCGAGAAAGGTATTTGTGCGGATAAAGGTGTCAAAACGACTCCGCTCCTGCCGAGCCTCTTTAAGCTCCTCAATGAGCTGACTCAACGCAGCACTCGCGGGAATAGGCCATTCTCGAGGGTCGCCTTGCTGTGCCTCATCCAGGCGGCCCGCCAAAACTAATCGGCCACGCTGCTCCAAGACTTCACTGCCATACAGTTGCCGCCGCAACCATCCGATCCCCCACGCTAAACCAAGGACAATCACCAAAATCGCCGCCGACAACGAAAAGAGGGGGCCAATCGAATACGCAAACTCGGCATAAGGCGGGACAAATGTGAGTTTCACGGCATAACCAGGATGACTGTCGAGCGGAATATCTCGCGTGATAACTTGTTGTGTGGCGATCGTTTGATATTGGATTTGTTCGTATTGATACAAGATCCCGGTTTCTGAATAGATGGTCAAAGAGGTCACGTCACTGGCTTTGAGCATTTTGGGCAACCAGCGTGAAAAATACTGATTGTCTCGTTGCTCGCTCGCCATCTCTTGATCAATCACCTCGACCATGCCATCGACGTAATGCGAGATAAAGTCGATCCCCAGCTGGCGAAAACTGATAGCGCCACCAATAAATAAGACGAAAATGGCGCACACCACGATTAAGGTGACAAATGCAACGAGTCGGTTGGTCAGCTTCATTCCGCTGACTTTAATCGCATTAGCTGTTCTATCCATGATTCTCTGCTGACTGAGGTCGCCTTTTGGGGCTCGTAGCCGCTATTATCAGGCTTAGTGATCATAATGTGAATGCCTAGCCACCATCCGTGGCTACCTTTTCTTCCCCAAGAGGACTCATGGACTGGATTACCTGTACCAAAAGCTTTATTTGTGTGGTCGATCAGGGCTCGTTAGCACAAGCTGCCACGCAACTACATACCTCAAGCTCAGCCTTATCCAAACGCCTGAGTTGGCTTGAGCGCCAGCTTGGCGTGCAACTGTTAAAACGCACCACCCGAAGCTTGTCGATGACCGATGCCGGTGATCTTTTTTATCACCGAGCAAAAACCTGGGTCGACGATTGGCAACAATTAGTCAGTGAAACCACGTCTACCTTTGGGGAAGTCAGCGGCATATTACGTATTGGTGCGCCATTGGTGACAGGGAACCGTTTTCTGGTCAACTTTATTGCTGAGTTTCTTGAGATTTATCCGAAAATCAAGGTTGAGCTCACCACCTTGACCCCAGGACAGCTCCCTGATCTTAATCTTGATGTGGTGATCAGCCGCGAGCTCGAGTACTTCAACTCTGCCAGCTATATTGCGGCAAAGCTGTTTGATTTTCAGCCTGGCTTTTTTGCCTCACCCACCTATCTTGCTCGGCACGCGCCGATAACCCACCCTGACCAACTAAGCCAACATAATATTTTGCTCTATGGTCACTCCCATCAGCCTCAAGAGCGGGTCTTCGAAGATGGCACACGTTTGCAGTTATCGGGGAACTTTGTCTCGCCTAACCCTGAAGCCTTAGTGAGCGCCGCGGTCATTGGCATGGGCATTATTTTAGGAGGGGCTGGCACCGTGCAAAAAGAAATTGATCAGGGCTTATTGGTTCCCGTATTGCCTGCACTCAAGCAGCCACGCTCATCGGCTTATGCGTATTACCCCAAGTTGGAATACAACCACACGAAGACCAAGCTATTTATCGATTTTATTAAACAAAAAGTTAAACAGTTGTACATTTAGCACGCGCCACCCTTTTATGGGAGACTAGGTTCTATCAGGGGTTAGGCGATTTTGGAAAAAGTATTTTATTTTTTGTCTATATATCACTAACAATTGCTGCGCTAGGGTAGGGCTAAACACTCACCTCACAGCGATACGATATTTATGTCTTACTATCATCCTCAATACCCTGATACGCCTGCGCTTAAAAAAGCAGCTAAAAAGCGTATTCCTGCCTTCGCGTTTGATTATCTTTGTGGCGGTTGTCACGACGAAATTGGGGTGGCGCACAATGCAAGCTCCTTCACTCAAGTAAAGCTGCAATCTGATTTACTCGCCCCGACCCCTGACATTGACTTATCGGTCGAACTCTTTGGCAAACACTACGCCGCCCCATTCGGTGTCGCGCCCGTCGGATTACAAGGGCTGATGTGGCCAAAAGCGCCAGAAATTCTCGCGAAAGCGGCTTACAAATCGAACCTTCCTTATGTACTCAGCACCGTATCCTCAGCGAGTCTTGAAACCATTGCCGAGATCTCTGAGGGCACGGCGTGGTACCAGCTGTATAATCCGACAGATGCCAAGATCCGTGACGATCTGATGGGACGCATCAAACGAGCAGGGTATAAAGTGCTGGTGGTGACGGTGGATGTCCCCACCTTTGGTTATCGTCCTCGCGATATCAAAAATGGCTTGGCCATGCCGCCCAAAATGAACCTTCGTAATATCGCGCAAATGATGCAATGTCCGAGCTGGAGCTGGCATACACTCCTTGCCGGTGTTCCTGAAATGCAGACCTTGAAACCTTACATGCCCAAGAATATGCCCACCAGCGAGCTGGCTAACTTTATGAATAATACCGTGATGGGCGCGGTCGACTTTGAGAGCCTAAAAGTGATCCGGGATAACTGGGATGGGCCATTAGTGCTTAAAGGGCTGGTAAACCCTGAGGATGTCGCACAAGCAGTTGCGCTGGGCGCAGATGGTGTGGTGCTATCCAATCATGGCGGCCGCCAGTTAGATGTGGGCGAATCCCCGTTAGACACGATTCAAACCATTAAGCATCAATACGGCGATAAAATTAAACTGTTAATGGACAGCGGCGTACAAAGCGGTGGCAACGTAGCGCAGGCCATGGCAATGGGTGCTGACTTTACCTTGCTGGGCCGAACCTTTGTTTATGCTTGTGGCGCCGTGGGTCAACACGGTGGTGAGCATGCCATTGAAATGCTCACTCAACAAATGACTCAGGTGATGGGCCAATTAAAATGCCCCACGCCAACCCAACTGCCTTACTTTTTAAAAGCTGGACCTGGCGTTGCCTAATCTCATGCCGTGAATCAATACGACATCATAAAAACAAAGCGCCCCAATCACGGGGCGCTTTGTCGATCAAGCTTTGTCGATAACGATATGGCGCTCAGATAGCCGTTGGTTAAAAACGCTAGCCTAGAACGGAATATCGTCGTCAAAGTCAGGCAGATCATTATACTGCTGCTGAGGCTGAGATTGTGGCTGCGGGGCCGCTTGCTGCTGAGGTGGTTGTTGATTCATGTTTTGCTGAGGCTGCTGAGGTTGACCCCATCCACCTTGCTGCTGCGATGGCTGCTGCATTGGCTGGCCTTGGTTTTGGCCGCCGCGACCACCCAGCATTTGCATGCTACCGCTAAACGGCTGTACCGCCACTTCCGTGGTGTAGCGATCTTGACCGCTTTGGTCTTGCCATTTACGCGTTTGTAGTTGGCCTTCAATATACACTTGCGAGCCTTTACGCAAATACTCACCGGCGACTTCTGCGGTTTTACCAAATAACACAACACGATGCCATTCTGTTTTCTCTCGCATCTCACCGGTGTTTTTATCACGCCATGACTCCGAGGTCGCGAGGCTTAGGTTCGCCACCGCACCGCCGTTGGGAAGGTAACGGATTTCCGGATCATTGCCCAAATTACCAATCAAGATGACTTTATTTATGCCACGGCTGGCCATAGGTGACTCCCATTGTTGCTGTTACGCGCGAAATGATTTCGCTCACTGGATAAATAAGCATGAAGTCTAGCACGAGCCCCCTCGAGGTTCGAAGCTTTTCAACGCGATCAGGTTCCAGATTCTGCGCTTGCAATGGCGTAACAATGCGTTACCACAAAGTGGATATACCTAAGCAATGAAAATAGTTTAAACTGATACAAATCTTGCCTCGCCTTGGCGTTTGTGAACGGACAGTGCCCAGCTCTCACGCAGCGACGCCTGTTAAGTGATCATCAGTAGGATGCTTATGAACCAAGCAGAAACCACTTCAGACCATTACACCCTTCTTCTTATTTCCCAGCCTAGCATGTCTGTTTCGGCGTTAATGACGTGTTTAGAAAAAGAAACACATTGTGCCGTTGAACTCGTACCTCCCCACGAGATTGCAGCCAAACTGACTGCGCGATCTGGACTGGTGCTCATTGATCTCAATGCCTTTGATGACACCGCTACCGACCAACTCAAACAAACGTTAGCACCCTTTGCCGAGCAACACGTATTCGCCTTACTCAATGCTCATGATTTGAGTGCCAAAGAGCTGGCGAGCTGGCCTTTTATCAAAGGGGTATTTAAAAAAGAGGATGAAGTGCATCACCTTTGTCACGGCGTTGAAAAGATGTTTTCCGGTGAGTATTGGTTGCCCCGCCATAAAATGGCTGCCTTAATCCATTATTACCAACAGCATCACCAGCAAACCATTGACGAACAGGCGGTTGTGTTGACTAACCGTGAACAGCAGATTTTGCATCATTTGGTCACAGGTGCCTCAAATCAAGATATCGCCAATGCCTTAGCGGTGAGTGAGCACACAGTCAAATCGCACCTGTATAACGTGTTTAAGAAAATCAACGTCAAAAACCGTGTACAAGCGGTGTTCTGGGCGAAAAATAACGCCTCATTAATTGGCTTTACCGGACAAGAAGGTCCAGTCGATAATGACGAGGTCAATGGATAACTTGGACCCCAGCTGTCCCCGCGTTACCATGGTGTAATTCTTAGCCAAAAAGGACGTTGTAGGATGGCTTTCGATGTATTTAATGGCGATGCAGACGGCCTAGCGGCTTTGGTGCAATGGCGTCTTGCCTACCCTGAAGCCAATACGCTGATCACCGGGGTAAAACGTGATATTGCACTGTTAAAGCAGGTTCCCCTGGCCACTGAGCAGGTCACAGTGATGGATCTCTCCATGGCCAAAAATCAAGCCGCTCTAGACGCTTTGCTCGCCTCCGGCACCCAGGTTTTTTATGCCGATCACCACCAAAGCGGCACCGTGCCTCAATCGCCTTTGCTTCACGCCCACATTCATACCAGCGCGAACACCTGCACCGCCTTAATTATTGATAAACTTTTGCACGGTCAATATCGAGAATGGGCGCTGGTTGGTGCCTATGGCGATAATCTCCATCGTACCGCTAACGCCCTCGCCCACCAGTCACAAATAGCAGCCAGCCAACGTGATCGGCTTGAACAGCTTGGCCACTATCTTAATTACAATAGCTATGGCGCCAGCCTRGATGATCTCATCATGCCTCCTGCCATCTTAYATCGGCATCTGTGTGGCTTTGATACCCCCGATGCCTTTATGCGCGCTTATCCGGACATTGTAACGACCTTGGCAGAGGCCTACCAAAGCGACCGTGATAACGCGAAAGCGCTAGCGCCTGAAACCACTGGAGATGGGGGTAAAATTTATCTGTTACCGGATGCTGCTTGGGCGCGTCGCATCAGTGGTATGTTAGGCAATCAGCTGGCAAATCARGCGCCCGACAGTGCGCATGCTGTACTGACGCCGATGCCGAGCGGTGATTGGATGGTCAGTATCCGCGCGCCGTTAAATCGTCCCTCTGGCGCGGTACAGTTAGCAGAGCAATTTGCTACCGGTGGCGGTCGGGCTGCCGCGGCGGGCATCAATGCCTTGCCTGCCACCGCCTTATCGGCATTTACCGCCGCGTTTATGGCACATTTTTCGCCATAGCGGGATCAGCAATACCGAAGCCGTCACGCTATCACGCCCTGAGWATGCTTACGACTTGCGTCGCTGCCTGTAACCCAGCAAACTATTGCTCGATAACAAACTATTGCTTTATAACAAACTGTTGCTCCATAACAAACTGTTGCTCTATAAAAAACGTTTTGCCTCATAAGATATAYGCTGAGTGGCCACTTATTCGCAAGCCGGTAAGTGGCGTACATACAGCCTAACGTGCTGATGGCGACTCGATAAAACAAAGGATCCACGATGATTAAAAAATGTCTGTTCCCAGCGGCTGGCTATGGCACCCGCTTTTTACCGGCGACCAAATCGATGCCGAAAGAAATGATGCCGGTGGTCAATAAACCCCTGATTGAATATGGCGTAGATGAAGCGTTGGAAGCGGGCATCAATGGTATGTGTATCGTCACAGGGCGCGGCAAACATGCCATYATGGACCATTTTGATAAAAACTATGAGCTCGARCATCAAATCAGTGGCACCAATAAAGAAGCACTGCTGGACGATATTCGTAATACRATAGAAAAAGCCTCMTTCACTTACATTCGCCAACATGARATGCGCGGGTTAGGACACGCGATCCTGACAGGACGCGATTTAGTTGGCGATGAGGCCTTTGCGGTCGTCCTTGCTGATGATCTTTGCATTCATCCAGGCAACGGCGTGCTTAACCAGATGGTCGCGCTCTACAATCAGTTCCGCTGCTCCATTGTCGCCGTCGAAGAAGTGCCAGAAGATGAAACCCATAAATATGGGGTGATTGCGGGCCAAGAGATCAAAGATGACCTTTTCCGCGTAGACAATATGGTAGAAAAACCCGATCCCGGTAATGCACCGAGCAATCTTGCGATTATTGGCCGTTATATTCTCACGCCCGATATCTTTGATCTGTTAGAAAACACCCCACCAGGTAAAAATGGTGAGGTGCAGATCACCGATGCCTTGCTAAAACAAGCGCAGTCAGGCTGTGTGCTTGCCTATAAATTTAAAGGCGAGCGCTTTGATTGTGGCAGTGTTGAGGGCTTTATTGAGGCCACAAATCACTGCTATCAGCATCACTACCTCGGTAGCAGTAACAAAGATGAGGCAACCGTCAAAAATCCGTAGTCGCCTCAGGTGCACTGGCGCGAGTGGTTTTTTCGATACGAGCAAAGGCTGTGTAAATATACAGCCTTTTTGTTTGGTCATGGTCGTGTCTGTGCGATACTCAACGACCAACCAGTGAGCTGATTGAGTAGTAGGATAATAATGGACAATATCGACGTCAGAGGCGCGCGTACGCACAACCTCAAAAATATTAACGTGACCATCCCCCGTGATAAGTTAATTGTCATCACCGGCCTGTCTGGCTCAGGGAAGTCATCACTCGCTTTCGATACCTTGTATGCCGAAGGTCAACGTCGCTATGTTGAGTCTTTATCATCGTATGCGCGTCAATTTTTATCCTTGATGGAAAAACCCGATGTTGACCATATCGAAGGGCTGTCACCCGCCATCTCGATTGAGCAAAAGTCGACATCACATAACCCCCGCTCCACCGTTGGCACCATCACTGAAGTCTATGACTATCTGCGTTTGCTGTACGCCCGAGTGGGAGAGCCACGCTGCCCCACCCATGATGTCACCCTAGCGGCACAAACCATTAGCCAAATGGTGGATAAAGTGTTGGCCCTGCCTGAAGGCAGTAAGTTAATGCTGCTGGCACCGATTATCAAAAACCGAAAAGGTGAGCATGTAAAAACACTTGAAAACCTCGCTGCTCAAGGGTTTATTCGTGCGCGGATCAATGGCGAGGTGTGTGATCTGTCCGATCCACCCACGCTGGAGCTGCAAAAAAAACACACCATCGAAGTGGTGGTTGACCGATTTAAAGTACGCGACGATCAACAACAACGTTTAGCTGAATCCTTTGAAACCGCGCTCGAACTCACGGGTGGCAGTGCGGTCATCAGCTGGATGGACGGCGACGGTGAAGAAATCATTTTTTCTGCTAACTTTGCCTGCCCCCATTGTGGTTACAGCATGCAAGAGCTAGAGCCTCGCTTGTTCTCATTTAATAATCCCGCCGGTGCGTGTGGCACCTGTGACGGGTTAGGCGTTCAGCAGTACTTTGATCGCAAACGCGTGATTCAAAACCCTGCGGTCAGTCTCGCAGGTGGTGCGATCCGAGGCTGGGATCGTCGTAACTTTTATTACTTCCAAATGCTGCGTTCACTGTCTGAGCATTACGGTTTTGATCTGGAAACGCCCTGGCAAGATCTCTCCGGCACCATGCAAGATATACTTTTATATGGGTCGGGGCCGAAAGAGATCGAGTTTAAATACGTCAACGATCGTGGCGATATTCGCGTACGTAAGCATCCGTTTGAGGGGATCCTCAATAACATGGAGCGCCGTTATCGCGATACCGAGTCTAATGCGGTGCGCGACGAACTCGCCAAATATATTGCCACTAAGCCCTGCGCCAGCTGCGGTGGCTCGCGTTTACGTCAAGAAGCTCGACATGTTTTTATCGATAACCGTAACCTGCCAGAAATTTGTGAGCTCAGCATTCAGCAGGCGCTCGATTTCTTTGAACAACTGTCGCTTAGCGGCCAACGTGCAAAAATCGCCGAAAAGGTGATGAAAGAAATCCATGACAGGTTACGCTTTTTGGTCAATGTCGGGCTCAATTACCTTAACTTGTCACGTAGCGCCGATACCTTATCCGGGGGAGAAGCCCAACGCATTCGACTCGCCAGTCAAATTGGTGCTGGCCTTGTCGGTGTGATGTACGTATTGGATGAACCATCGATTGGCTTGCATCAACGAGATAACGCGCGCTTACTGGATACCTTGGAGCACTTGCGCGATCTGGGCAATACCGTGATGGTGGTTGAACATGATGAAGACGCTATTCGTGCCGCGGATTACATTATCGATATAGGCCCAGGCGCGGGCGCGCACGGGGGCGAGATCGTGGCAGAAGGCAGCCTTGACGATATTCTTGCCAGTGAGCATTCACTTACCGGGCAGTATCTTTCTGGCAAACAAGCGATTGCGGTGCCAGCACAACGGATACCGCGCGATCCCAACAAGATGTTGACGCTCAAAGGTGCAACCGGAAACAACCTCAAAAATGTGGACCTGCACTTACCTGTCGGCTTACTCACTTGTGTCACGGGCGTGTCGGGATCTGGAAAATCAACCCTCATCAACGATACCTTCTTTAAAGTCGCCCACCAGCAATTAAACGGTGCCACGACCGCGGATCCTGCGCCGTATGCCGAGATTGATGGCCTAGGACACTTTGATAAGGTTATCGACATCGATCAAAGCCCCATTGGCCGTACGCCGCGCTCAAATCCCGCCACTTACACTGGGATCTTTACCCCGATTCGTGAACTGTTTGCCGGCACACAAGAAGCACGGGCACGAGGCTACAAGGTGGGTCGCTTTAGTTTTAACGTACGCGGTGGCCGCTGTGAGGCCTGTCAAGGCGATGGGGTCATCAAAGTAGAAATGCACTTTTTGCCGGATGTGTATGTCCCTTGTGATGTGTGTAAGGGCAAACGCTACAACCGCGAGACACTTGAAGTACGCTATAAAGGCAAAACCATCGATGAAGTCCTGGCAATGACAGTGGAAGACGCGCGTGAATTCTTTGATGCAGTGCCAGCCATTAAGCGTAAGCTGCAAACCTTGATGGATGTTGGCTTGAGCTATGTGCGCCTAGGCCAAGCGGCGACGACCTTGTCTGGTGGTGAAGCGCAACGGGTGAAGTTAGCCCGAGAGCTGTCCAAACGCGATACCGGTAAAACCTTATATATTCTTGATGAGCCAACCACAGGGTTACACTTTCATGATATTCAACAACTGCTCAATGTTCTCCACCGCCTACGTGAGCAAGGGAATACTATTGTGGTTATTGAACATAATTTAGATGTGATCAAGACGGCCGACTGGATCATCGATCTGGGGCCTGAGGGCGGCAATGGCGGGGGTGAAATTATCGCCCAAGGCACACCGGAATCGATTGTCGATGTGATCGGCAGCCACACGGCCCACTTCCTCAAGCCAATGTTGGAGCGATAATGACGTTAGTGCTGCCGCCTAGTCGTGTCATACGCAAGCCGTTGACGGTGCACTTTTTGGTGACCTTAACGGTATTGTGGCTGATTTGTCTGCCTCTTTACTCGGTTGCTCTGCCGCTGGTAGGCATACGTCACCCGGCGGCGGCGCTATCATTACTCACCTTGGCATTTGCGCTTGGGTTCGCCAGTTTGGAGGTTATCCGTCAACACACATGGCGAGCCACTCGGCTGACCGGCACATTGGCACTTGCGACCGGCTTGGCGATGATGCCCTATTTTTATCCGCAGGCACTGGGCCACAATAGTGGCTATGCGCTCATCGTTTTAGCGCTAAGCTTTGGCTTTTTCTCAGCCCTACAGCAGTTTATTTTTAATCACGCCCAACGACAAAAACTACTGGCCGTCTTATTGTTGGCCTCCTGGTTAGCGGTATTGTCGGTATTAGGGAACCAGCCTCCGCCGGGCATGGCACCCTTTATGTTTGATCAATGGGTCCCTCACCTCCCTCCAGCCGTGACTCACACCTTATTGTTAACCGGAGTCACGCTCGCCGCCTACATTTTGGCCAGAGAGCCCAGTGGTCGATATCGCCACCCGGTTAGCCAAGGCTTACTCGCGTTAACACCGCTTGTGTTGATTCCGATATTGGCGATGCAAGAGCAACCCTTACTGTTGCTATTCGCCCTGTGTGCGATTGGCTTACAACAAGTGTATTTAGCCCGGTTTGCCTCGCGACGCCAGCATCGTATGTGGATGATCGCTATCTCGGCAGGGGCATTTTTGGCGGTATTTGGTCTCAGTGGTCAAGACAACTGGCACTGGCTCACCGCCGACGATCAGCGCGCACTGATGCTGGCGTGGCAGCAATGGCAAATGACGCCATTTTTTGGAGTGGGCATGGGCAATGGTCAGTCAACGTTGCTATTACTGTCTGCCTCACAACCGAATCATTCCGGCCCGGTGACGTTACCCAGTGCTTTAATCCTGTGGCTCCTTGAAGGGGGGCTCGTTGTCGCCTGCGGCTATCTTGTGGTGTTGGCCGCGCTAACACTTCGTATTCTACGTGCACCGTCAGGGACACGTAGAATATTGATCGCCTTAGTATTGCCACCACTGACCGGCCTGATGATTTATCCAGCCAGTGGCACACAGTGGTTTAACGGGGTATTGTTATTGATTTGGTTGTATTGGTTAGACAACTTAACCAGTCGATATCGTCGTTATCCCGTGTTTTCACACCGTTATAGTCAGCGTGTCGCGAGCCGCAGTGTGATCATGGCGCTGGTGCTCGTCACCTTACTGAGCTTGTCATCCGTTTACCTCGCCAATCGCTATCTGCGTGATTCCTTATTAAGTTCGCAGCGTTTTACCTTGTATCAGCAACACCCATGGTGGCAGCAACAACTGCACCGCGCGCAACAAGACCGTCACTTTCAAGCGAATTTGGCGCACTTATCTGACGTAGCACGCCACCAGCATTTGGATGATTTACTACGTCAAGTCGCGCAACGCCCACGCTTTTCGGGCTATCAGCATGCGTATCAGGTTGCGTTACAAATTGGTGATCACCAACGCGCACGCGATATTCAACAAGAAGCGCGCTATTTATACCCGCAAGCAAGCAAAGTATGGACCACTCGCCATACCTTGCCCGATACCTTAACGCCTTAACGTAACGCGTTTTCTAACGCTTTCAGACACAGCGCCACATTCTCATGCCGTGCCCCGTAGCCCATTAAGCCAATGCGCCACGCTTTACCGGCGAGATCGCCTAAGCCGGCACCAATTTCGAGGTTATAGGTCGTGAGCAGGTGCTGACGTACTGCCGCATCGTCCACGCCATCCGGAATAGTGACCGCGTTAAGCTGCGGCAAACGGTAAGGCTGATCAACCACAAAAGTGATACCGAGCTCATCCAGCCCTGCTTTGAGGTGTTGATGCATGTCTTGATGACGTTGCCATGCGTGCTCAAGCCCTTCTTGATAGAGCCGCAATAACGACTCATGCAAGGCATACAAACTATTGACCGGCGCGGTATGGTGATAGCTGCGTTTCCCTTCTCCGCTCCAATAACCAAGCACCAGGCTTTGATCGAGAAACCAACTTTGTACCTTGTGGGTTCGCGATTGCATTTTAGCCACAGCACGCGGTGAGAAGGTGACAGGCGATAAGCCAGGGACACATGACAAACATTTTTGGCTACCGGAATACACGGCATCGAGCTGCCACTCATCGACTTTCAATGGCACGCCACCGAGTGAAGTCACGGCGTCGACAATGGTTAAGCAACCGTGCTCCCGCGCCAATCTCGCCAGTGTTTGCGCATCAGAACAAGCGCCGGTTGAGGTTTCAGCATGGACAAACGCAAGCGTGCTGGCATCCGGATGGGCTTTTAACGCAGCCTCAACTTTTTCTGGACTAACAGGCGCACCCCAGGCATCGTCGACCATCACTGCTGTCGCGCCGCAACGCTCGACATTTTCCCGCATACGATCGCCAAACACACCATTGCGACAGACAATCACTTTTTCACCCGGTTCAACTAAGTTGACAAAGCAAGCTTCCATCCCGGCACTGCCTGGTGCCGAAATCGCCAGGGTAAAAGGGTTGTCGGTTTGAAACGCATATTGAAGCAGTTGTTTGACTTCATCCATCATCGCGATAAACAAAGGGTCAAGATGTCCGACAGTCGGACGGCTGAGTGCCTGTAGCACTGCAGGATAAATATCAGAGGGGCCCGGGCCCATTAACGTGCGAGCCACGGGCTGAAAAGATTGAATCTCGGAAATTGAACGTGCCATAACCTTTCCTTGTTGTTGGTACACACAGATGACCGTTATAGCATATTTTTTCGCCATATCCCTATTGGCTGGCACGTGAACTGTGTGATCGCTGGACAATTTTGCCAAGGCACTGATCGTGACCAAAAGGCAGTTGACACCCTGTCATCTCGCCCGTAATGTAAATGCTGTTCATGGGGTAACCAACCCGGGACTGAACATGCAGAAGAGGTGCATTTCTCAGGCAGTTATCATGCGGAGCCCCACTCCAAGGTATGATAATCAGGGGAGACAATGCCGAGGTGGCGTAAGCTTGGGGGCGAAACGCTGCCGGCCTAGGAGGCTGAATCCTTCAGGCTGTCACTTGTCATCCCTACAGGAAGACAGGTGGAGCGCTTCTGGCAGTCCATGCCTGCCGTTTGCTCTTCCTTCTTTTTTGCGGTCCCTACCGCGGTCACGATGTGACTTCTGATGTTCCCCATAATGAATTGATTAAGACCCATTTGTATGATGAGAGGGGAAAAGGACGTGAACCCATTACCACCGATTTCGGTCGCTAAGTTTGGCGGGACGAGCGTTGGCACTATCGATGCCATGCAACAAAGCGCTGATGTGATCGAGCAAAACCCACATACCCGCTTTGTGGTGATCAGTGCGTGCGCAGGCGTCACCAATCACTTGGTTGCACTGGCACAAGGGATCAACGACCCGCAAGTACGTCAAGACAAACTGGTTGCCATCACCGCTATCCATCAAGCGATATTAAACGCGCTTCCCGCTTGCCAGGACACGCAAACAGCAGTCGATGACTGGCACCAAACGATTGCCGACTATGCAAATACCGCAGCATCTGCTCCCAGTACAGCGTTAACGGATGCGTTAGTCGCTTGTGGTGAGCTCATCTCAACCTATATTTTTACTCACTTGCTCAATAGCCGAGGCATGGCCACGGTGAGGGCCGATGCGCGAGCGTTATTGCGCACCGATAGTCACTTCGGCTGTGCCCAACCGGATCGACAACAAACCAAGATTCAGTGCCAGAACCAATTACTCCCCCGCTTAGCAACGCATTTAGTGGTCACGCAAGGGTTTATCGGTGCTGATGCGAACGGGCACACCACTACCTTAGGCCGCGGCGGCAGTGACTACAGTGCCGCGCTATTCGCCGAGGCGATCGGAGCAGAAAGCTTGGCCATCTGGACCGATGTCCCCGGGATTTATACCACCGATCCACGGGTGACTGATCGTGCTCGTCCTATCAGTGAAATTAGCTTTAGCGAAGCCTCGGAAATGGCTACCTTTGGTGCCAAGATCCTCCATCCATCGACGTTAGTGCCCGCGGTACGCCAGCATATCCCGGTATTTGTCGGCGCGGCGAGAGCCCCCGAACAAGGCGGTACCTGGATCCGTGAGCAAGCACACTCAGCGCCGCTGTTTCGTGCCGTAGCCCTCAGGCGCAACCAGACCATGGTGACACTGACCAGCTTAAACATGTTTCATGCTTGTGGTTTTTTGGCCAAGGTGTTTGAGATCTTGGCGCGCTTTGAAATCTCAGTCGATTTAATCACGACCTCGGAGGTCAGTGTCTCTCTGACGCTGGATCAAACCCATACCCAGGGTGACGCACCGCAGCTGCCGGAGGCTGCCATCGCCGCGCTCACGCAGTTATGTCAGGTAGAGATCTGTGCGAATCTAGCGGTTGTTGCGCTGATCGGTAACGAGATGAATCACACACCGGGCGCGACAGCGCCGGTATTTAGTGCGCTAGCCCAATATAAACTGCGCATGATTTGCTATGGTGCCAGCAATCACAATGTCTGTGTGGTGGTCGACGATCATGACGCGACCCATGTCGTACAGCGATTACACGCTGACTTATTTGAGTAAAAAAAGGCCAGCACATGTGATGTGCTGGTCTTTTTTCATTAGGCGTTTAAGTTTGGCCCGAGCCATTTTTCCGCGTCTTTGCTGCTCCACCCTTTGCGCGCCGCATAACTGTCACGTTGATCATTTTGAATCTTCGCCACCGCAAAGTAGCGTGATTCAGGATGTGAGAAGTACCACCCCGACACAGATGCGCCTGGCCACATGGCATAGCTTTCGGTGAGCGTCATGCCCGTATGCGCTTCTACCGAGAGCAACTGCCAAATTTTGCCTTTCTCGCTGTGCTCAGGGCAGGCAGCATAACCCGGAGCCGGCCGGATCCCTTGGTATTGCTCCCGGATCAAGGCGTCGTTATCGAGCGTCTCATTGGGCGCATAGCCCCACAATGAGATCCGAATTTGCTGGTGCAGGTATTCTGCAAAGGCTTCTGCTAATCGATCGGCGACCGCTTGGATCATGATCGCGTTGTAATCATCCCCTACAACTTTATAACCTTCCGCCAAGGCATACTCGCCAATGCCGCCTGTCACCGCAAACGCACCAATCCAATCAGGCTGACCACTGGTTTTCGGCGCGATAAAGTCCGACAAGCAATAATTGGCGCCGCGTGGCTTTTGGGTTTGCTGACGTAAATGGTTTAGTACCGTGCCTACCGTTTGCCGTGATGCGTCAGTATACACCTCGATATCGTCCTCTAGGCTGTTGGCAGGAAAGACACCACACACCCCTTTTGCGGCGATCAATCCTTCGTGCTCAAACCGGTCGAGCCAAGCATTAGCGTCTTCATACAAACGGCGTGCTTCTTCACCCACCAGCTCGTGGTCTAAAATCGCTGGGAATTTGCCGCTCAGGGACCAGGTCATAAAGAAAGGGGTCCAATCGATATACTGACGTAATGTCGCTATCGAGACATCATCGTAAACATGGACGCCCGGCCTCGCCGGCTGGGGCGGCGTGTAATTGGCCCAATCGGTTTGCCATTTGTTTGCCCTTGCCGCGTCCAGGGTGACAGGCGGAGTGCGGGGTGTCTTGCGTTGGTGCTGCTCTCGTACTGACAGATACTCTTTTTGTAAGCGCGCCACAAAGTCCGGATATTGAGCCGGCGATAATAGCGATGCACAAACGCCAACGGCACGTGACGCATTCGACACATACACCACAGGAGCCTGGTAGTGCTGCTCTATTTTCACCGCGGTATGCGCTTTGGATGTGGTCGCCCCCCCAATCAATAGCGGAATATCAAACCCTTGTCTTTCCATTTCTTTGGCGACATTCACCATTTCATCCAACGACGGCGTGATAAGGCCTGACAAACCAATAATGTCGACTTGCTCCTCGCGCGCCACTGACAGGATTTTATCGGTCGGCACCATCACACCGAGATCAATAATCTCGAAGTTATTGCATTGCAGCACTACGCCGACAATGTTTTTGCCAATGTCATGCACGTCGCCTTTTACCGTGGCAAGTAAGATCTTGCCATTGGTCTGCCCTTGTTGCTTTTCAGCGTTGATGTAAGGTTCAAGATAGGCCACGGCTTGTTTCATCACCCGCGCCGACTTTACCACTTGCGGCAGGAACATCTTACCTTCACCAAATAAGTCTCCCACCACATTCATGCCCGCCATCAGTGGGCCTTCTATCACTTCCAAGGGTTTACTCGCCGCCGCTCGAGCTAGCTCAGTATCTTCAACAATAAATTCGGTAATGCCTTTAACCAGTGCATGTTCAAGCCGTTTATCCACTGGCCAACTGCGCCACTCCGCGGTTTCTGCCACTTCGTTTTCACCGCGGTCGCGGTAGCTGTCCGCCAACGCCAGTAAACGTTCCGTGGCACCATCGTCTTTGTTAAGCACCACATCTTCCACCGCCAGACGCAGCGATTCAGGCAAATCATCATAAATGGCTAACTGGCCGGCATTGACGATGCCCATGTCCATACCGTTTTTAATGCAATGGTAGAGAAACACCGCATGGATCGCCTCACGCACTGGGTTGTTTCCGCGAAACGAAAAAGACACGTTAGACACGCCACCTGAAATCATGGCATGCGGCAGGGTTTGTTTGATATCTGCGACCGCGTTGATGAAGTCGACCGCGTAGTTATTATGCTCATCAATGCCGGTGGCCACCGCAAATATATTAGGATCAAAGATAATGTCTTCCGGCGGGAAGCCGACTTGATCAACCAGCAGATGATACGCGCGCGTGCAAATCTCGACTTTACGTTCACGTGTATCAGCCTGGCCTTGCTCATCAAACGCCATCACAATCACAGCGGCACCGTATCGACGGACTAAGTGGGCTTGTTGAATAAACGCGGCTTCCCCCTCTTTAAGAGAAATTGAGTTCACAATCCCTTTACCTTGGATACACTTCAGTCCGGCTTCAATGATCTCCCACTTTGAGGAGTCAATCATCACCGGTACCCGAGCAATATCGGGCTCAGCCGCACACAGATTGAGAAAACGTACCATGGCTTGCTGTGCATCCAACATGCCCTCATCCATATTGATATCGATGATTTGCGCCCCGTTTTCCACTTGCTGTAACGCCACCTCAAGCGCTTCGTCGTATTGTTCTTCGACGATTAAACGCTTAAAACGCGCCGACCCAGTGACATTGGTGCGCTCCCCCACGTTCACGAACAGGCTTTCAGCATTAATAGTCAGCGGTTCTAGCCCTGATAGTCGACATGCCACAGACTGAGAGGGGCGCGCACGGGGGGCATGTTTCGCCACCACTTCGCTGATCGCTTGAATATGCTCGGGCGTGGTACCACAGCACCCACCCACCAAGTTAATAAAGCCAGAAGCGGCCCATTCGTCGATATGTTTTGCCATGTCTTCAGACGAGAGATCGTATTCGCCAAACGCATTGGGTAAACCGGCATTGGGATGAACCGAAACAAATCCTTCGCAGATCTCACTGAGCTCTTTGACGTACTGACGCAATTCGGCTGGCCCCAGCGCACAGTTCAAACCAAAAGAAAGCGGTTCGACGTGGCGTAAAGAGTGATAAAACGCCGCGGTGGTTTGCCCAGAGAGCGTACGACCAGACGCATCGGTGATGGTGCCAGAGATCATAATGGGTAAGCGCACACCTCGGGCATCAAAGACTTTTTCAACAGCAAAGGCACAGGCTTTCGCGTTCAAGGTATCAAAGATGGTTTCCAACATGATGAGATCAACACCACCATCCATCAACGCCTCAGTGGACTCCGCATACCCCTCAACCAATTGATCAAAGGTGACATTGCGAAAGCCAGGATCGTTCACATCTGGAGAGAGAGAGCAAGTGCGATTCGTGGGTCCGAGAACCCCAGCAACAAAGCGTGGTTTTTCTGGGGTTTTCGCCGTCCAGTGGTCAGCCACGTCGCGAGCAAGACGCGCAGCAGCTAAATTTATCTCCGCACTGATGGCCTGCATGTCGTAATCGGCCATGGCTATCTGGGTCGCGTTGAACGTATTGGTTTCTATGATGTCCGCGCCCGCGGCCAGATAGTCGCTGTGTAACGCTGCTATTTTTTCAGGCTGCGTCAGTACCAAAAGGTCATTGTTACCTTTCACATCACAATGCCAGTCTTTAAAGCGTGCGCCGCGGTAATCGGCTTCGCCGAGTCCTAAGCCTTGGATCATGGTGCCCATACCGCCATCGATCACCAAAATACACTTAGAGAGACGCTGTGTTAATCGATCCATTCTTACCCCGTGATATCACCATCCTGATTGCGATAGTTTTATCCTACCACAGCCATTTTGGAAATCTAGACGTCTATAAATATCGATTAATTTTGATCTATTTCAATTCAGCTGTTCGTTTTGAGCGTAATTTCTATTAATATTTTGTAACTCTTTCATTCCTCGTCGTACTAGGAAGCTGCATGTCTACCTACGCAATCCTCAGTTTCATGGCTGCTGCTGCCATCTTCATCGCCTTTATTAATAGTAAAATCAGCCGAGTACAAACGACTATCGCGATCACTGCAAGCTCTCTACTCCTTTCTCTTTTGATCGTGATCGCCGGTCAATACCAAGCCATTCCGTTAAAGGCGATGGCAGAGCAAATATTGACCGATATCCACTTTGATGCCTTTTTACTCAAAGGCGTACTCGGTTTCCTTTTATTTGCGGGCGGTATTGGTGTCAAGCTTCCCCATTTCTCTGATCAAAAATGGGAAATCACCACCCTCGTTCTCGGCGGCCTGTTGGTCTCTGTCTCGCTGGTTGGTGCCGGTATTTGGGGCGTCTTCCAACTGATCGGCATTCCTTTTGATTTTATCTATTGTTTATTGTTTGGGGCGCTGATTTCTCCAACCGATCCTATCGCGGTGTTAGCCATTGTTAAGCGGCTACAGGCACCTAGGCGGATCACCACCCAAATCGAGGGAGAGTCACTGTTTAACGACGGGGTCGGGATTGTTATTTTCGTGACGCTTTTTACCTTGGCGTTTGGCGACAGCGAGCCGACACTCGGTGGTACGATCGCATTGTTCTTACAAGAAGCTATCGGTGGGATTTTATACGGTCTGATATTGGGTTACCTGTTTCACCGTTTGATCTGCGCGACCAATGACCATTCCATGGAACTGCTACTGACATTGGCTATTCCTAGCGCGGGGTATGTGCTCGCCGATATGTTGCATGTTTCCGGGCCACTGGCGATGGTGGTATCTGGCATTATGATCGGTAACTGGACTCGCTTTATTGGCTTCTCCAAAGAGAGTGAGGATCATCTTGACCATTTTTGGGAATTGATCGATGAGTTTTTGAATAGTTTACTGTTCTTGTTGATCGGGGTCAGCCTATTACAGATTAGCTTCCATAAGGAAGACTGGATCATTATGGCCGCAGTTGTACCCGTTGTGCTGTTCGCTCGTTATCTCAGTGTGAAAGCCTGCTATTTCGGCTTCAATCGATTTCGTCAATACAACCCTTGGGCCGTTCGTATTTTGAGTTGGGGAGGCCTAAGAGGTGGCTTAGCCCTTGCCATGGCCATGGCAGTGCCGGCTGGTGTGATGGTCGTCCCTGAGAAGAATATCGACGTCCGTGAACTGATTTTAATCATGACTTATGCGGTGGTGGTTTTCTCTATTCTCGTACAAGGATCGACCATGACAGGAATGGTTGATAAAGCCAATGCCGCTCAAGAGAAAATCGACAATCCCCGTGTATAAACACTCTTTCTCAACAAGGCGCCAATAGGCGCCTTTTTGCTATTCGTCGAGCGTAAAGTTAGATTGTGAAAATTCAGCCAGATTAAACGGCGTCAGCTGATAGACACAATAGTTCAACCAATTGGCAAAGAGTAAGTGCCCATGACTCCGCCAACTCACATAGGGGGGTTGAGACGGATCATCATTAGGATAATAATTAATCGGGACGACAGGCTCCATCCCTTCTTCAAGATCGCGATGGTATTCATGATGCAGCGTATGTGAGTCATATTCGGGATGACCTGTCACAAACACATTACGTTTATCCTTGGTCGCCGCCAAGTAAGTGCCCGCTTGTGCTGAGGTGGCGAGAATATCGAGATCCGTGTGTTCGTCCAGAAAGCTTGGCGAAAAGTCAGCGTACCGCGAGTGAGGGGCGAGAAAGCTATCATCAAACCCCCGCAATAAAGGATGCGTAGCCAGTGCTTCATTTACCTGGTGCTGATAGACGCCAGATAACTTCTCTTTGCGCGTTTTTTTGGGTAAATCGTAAAGAAGCTTTAAACCCGCTTGAGCCGCCCAGCAAACGTAAAGGGTAGATGTAACATGCTGATGCGCCCAATTCATCACATCTTGCAAATGCTCCCAGTAAATCACATCTTCAAACTGCACCAAGCCCAATGGTGCCCCGGTGACGATAAGACCATCAAAGTTGCGTTCACGCACGGCTTCAAACTGGCGATAGAAGGTGTCTAAGTGTTCCGTTGGCGTGTTTTTACTGGGTCGGTTATCAATACGTAAAAGCTCGACATCAACCTGTAAAGGGCTATTAGAGAGCAAGCGCATAAATTGCGTCTCGGTCTCAATTTTTTTGGGCATTAAGTTGAGTAACAACACCTTCAATGGGCGAATGTTTTGGCTCACCGCACGCGTCTGCGACATAACGAAAATGTTTTCTCGACGCAAAATATTGGTGGCGGGGAGCTGATCCGGAATTTTTATCGGCATCACTGCCTCCTGAGATTTAAGATGTTTAGACGTCCAGATATCTAATAACATACCCCAGTGACCCATGAAGCTCAAGCAATAATCAACGCCCAGAGATACCCGAATAAGTAAGAATAGTGAAAGGGTAACAACACCAAACAAAAAGGTGAGATAACAATGGGGCAGTCGGGGATATAAGAAAGGAATGAGGTATTTTAAAAAACACTATAAACGAAAAAGCCCTCCGCGAATGCGGAGGGCTTAAAATAAGCTCTTGGCAGTGACCTACTCTCACATGGGGAGACCCCACACTACCATCGGCGCAGCAACGTTTCACTTCTGAGTTCGGCATGGGTTCAGGTGGTGCCGTTACGCTATGGCCGCCAAGAAAATTCTGGTGCTGATAGGCAGATTTGAACTGCCGACCTCACCCTTACCAAGGGTGCGCTCTACCAACTGAGCTATATCAGCAAAATCGTTATCAACGTTTTACTCGGTGTTTTGTCATCAAAGTCTTACACTTAATTGCTTTGATGCTTAAATTTTTTCTAACTAAAGCCTAATACTAAGCGCTAATTAGATAATGAGAGCCTGGCGATGTCCTACTCTCACATGGGGAGACCCCACACTACCATCGGCGCTGCTTCTTCGTTCTCGCCACAATCAACTGGCTTATTTCGAGTCCAACCCAAAACCTCTTGGGTGTTGTATGGTTAAGCCGCACGGGCAATTAGTACAGGTTAGCTCAACGCCTCACAGCGCTTACACACCCTGCCTATCAACGTCGTAGTCTACGACAACCCTTTAGAGAGCTCGAAGCTCTAGGGATGACTCATCTCGGGGCCAGCTTCGCGCTTAGATGCTTTCAGCGCTTATCTGTGCCGAACTTAGCTACCGGGCAATGCGTCTGGCGACACAACCCGAACACCAGCGGTTCGTCCACTCCGGTCCTCTCGTACTAGGAGCAGCTCCCCTCAATCATCCAACGCCCACGGCAGATAGGGACCGAACTGTCTCACGACGTTCTAAACCCAGCTCGCGTACCACTTTAAATGGCGAACAGCCATACCCTTGGGACCGACTTCAGCCCCAGGATGTGATGAGCCGACATCGAGGTGCCAAACACCGCCGTCGATATGAACTCTTGGGCGGTATCAGCCTGTTATCCCCGGAGTACCTTTTATCCGTTGAGCGATGGCCCTTCCATTCAGAACCACCGGATCACTATGACCTACTTTCGTACCTGCTCGAGCCGTCACTCTCGCAGTTAAGCGGGCTTATGCCATTGCACTAACCTCACGATGTCCGACCGTGATTAGCCCACCTTCGTGCTCCTCCGTTACGCTTTGGGAGGAGACCGCCCCAGTCAAACTACCCACCAGGCACTGTCCTCACCCCCGATTAGGGGGCTAAGTTAGAACATCAAACATACAAGGGTGGTATTTCAAGGATGGCTCCACGACAACTGGCGTCGCCGTTTCAAAGCCTCCCACCTATCCTACACATGTAGGCTCAATGTTCAGTGCCAAGCTGTAGTAAAGGTTCACGGGGTCTTTCCGTCTAGCCGCGGGTACACAGCATCTTCACTGCGATTTCAATTTCACTGAGTCTCGGGTGGAGACAGCGTGGCCATCATTACGCCATTCGTGCAGGTCGGAACTTACCCGACAAGGAATTTCGCTACCTTAGGACCGTTATAGTTACGGCCGCCGTTTACCGGGGCTTCGATCAATGGCTTCTCTTGCGATAACCACATCAATTAACCTTCCGGCACCGGGCAGGCGTCACACCGTATACGTCATCTTTCGATTTTGCACAGTGCTGTGTTTTTAATAAACAGTTGCAGCCACCTGGTATCTGCGACTGCCCATAGCTCCATCCGCRAGGGACTTCACCKTGGGCAGCGTACCTTCTCCCGAAGTTACGGTACCATTTTGCCTAGTTCCTTCACCCGAGTTCTCTCAAGCGCCTTGGTATTCTCTACCCGACCACCTGTGTCGGTTTGGAGTACGGTTCCTACTTACCTGAAGCTTAGAGGCTTTTCCCGGAAGCATGGCATCAATGACTTCACCACCTTGGTGGCTCGACATCGGGTCTCGACCGTRCGTAATCCCGGATTTGCCTAAGATTACAGCCTACACCCTTGAACCTGGACAACCRTCGCCAGGCCCACCTAGCCTTCTCCGTCCCCCCATCGCAGTAAGYAGCAGTACGGGAATATTAACCCGTTTCCCATCGACTACGCCTTTCGGCCTCGCCTTAGGGGCCGACTTACCCTGCCCCGATTAACGTTGGACAGGAACCCTTGGTCTTCCGGCGWGGAGGTTTTTCACCCCCWTTATCGTTACTCATGTCAGCATTCGCACTTGTGATACCTCCAGCATGCCTCTCAGCACACCTTCAACGGCTTACACAACGCTCCCCTACCCAATACGATAAATCGCATTGCCGCAGCTTCGGTGTATCGCTTAGCCCCGTTACATCTTCCGCGCAGGCCGACTCGACCAGTGAGCTATTACGCTTTCTTTAAATGATGGCTGCTTCTAAGCCAACATCCTGGCTGTCTGAGCCTTCCCACATCGTTTCCCACTTAGCGATAACTTTGGGACCTTAGCTGGCGGTCTGGGTTGTTTCCCTCTCCACGACGGACGTTAGCACCCGCCGTGTGTCTCCCGGATAGCACTTACTGGTATTCGGAGTTTGCAAAGGGTTGGTAAGTCGGGATGACCCCCTAGCCTTAACAGTGCTCTACCCCCAGTAGTGTTCGTCCGAGGCGCTACCTAAATAGCTTTCGGGGAGAACCAGCTATCTCCGAGTTTGATTGGCCTTTCACCCCTAGCCACAGGTCATCTCCTAACTTTTCAACGTTAGTGAGTTCGGTCCTCCAGTTGATGTTACTCAACCTTCAACCTGCCCATGGCTAGATCACTCGGTTTCGGGTCTAATGCTAGCAACTACRCGCCCAGTTAAGACTCGGTTTCCCTACGGCTCCCCTATGCGGTTAACCTTGCTACTAACATTAAGTCGCTGACCCATTATACAAAAGGTACGCGGTCACCCCACAAAGGAGGCTCCCACTGCTTGTACGTAGACGGTTTCAGGTTCTATTTCACTCCCCTCACAGGGGTTCTTTTCGCCTTTCCCTCACGGTACTGGTTCACTATCGGTCAGTCAGGAGTATTTAGCCTTGGAGGATGGTCCCCCCATGTTCAGACAAGATATCACGTGTCCCGTCYTACTCGTTTTCACAAATATGGCGCCGTCGGTTACGGGGCTATCACCCTTTATTGCCAGGTTTTCCAACCTGTTCACCTAACGCCAAGTCTGCTTAAGGGCTAATCCGGGGTCGCTCGCCGCTACTGCCGGAATCTCAATTGATTTCTTTTCCTTCGGGTACTTAGATGTTTCAGTTCCCCGAGTTCGCCTCTTAGCGCTATGTRTTCACGCTAAGATACCTGCTTATGCAGGTGGGTTTCCCCATTCGGATATCCCAGATTCAAATGGCTTTTACTGCCTTATCTGGGCTTTTCGCAAGTTAATACGTCCTTCATCGCCTCTGACTGCCAAGGCATCCACCGTCTACGCTTAGTCACTTAACCATACAACCCCAAAAGGTCTTGCATGAAAACAACTAAGGTTTTGTTTTTGCCGGACTCAAATAGAARCTTTGTCGTTATTGATTCAATAAGACAAAGTCCAAGCACACTTGATTGTGTGAGTGACAT